>JBBSCL010000015.1:0-15529 GCA_038250345.1 Leptolyngbyales cyanobacterium | reverse complement strand
TGGCTTGGGCTGATTCAACTTGTCCTCTCGCCTGGGTGAGTTGTCCTTGAAAGTTGGAATCATCCATGTAGGCAAGAATTTGACCCTGCTCAACGCGATCGCCCTCTTTCACCAACAGTTCTTTCAGCCTGCCTGATGTTTTAGGACTAATGTTAACAGAGCGTTCTGGCTGCACCGTGCCATTTGCCGCGATCGTCACAGGCAAGTTGACTTGCTCAACTGCTACAGTTTTTCCGCGCCGTTTCCCTTCTTTAGAATTAGCCGTGGTTACCTGGGTATATACCGCATAGCCAGCACCTGCTAATAGACTCAATATCAACAGAGTAATCAACCACTTGGGCACTCTTAGCTTTCTTAGGTCTTTCACAGATCTGTTCCTTGATTAGGTCAACAGTATTTCGACCATGAGTCTATTTCTACAAGATAGGAAGGAAACTTATGTTGTAGAAATAGAATATAGAGCATATTTCTTTTAGACTCTAGCGTCTAAAGAACGGTTTAGGCTCTAGCAATTCATTAGTAATTCTAAACAAAGCGGGTTAGCTGGACGCGATAGCGATCTTTTTTGGTAATCATGACCTCGCCCACTTCAACTCGTCCTTTCCCACTAACCGCAATCAAGTCGCCTGATTTAACTGCGTAGCTAGTACTTGAAATGTCTTTCCAGTTAACTCGCACATCACCCGCAGAGATCAGATCAACCATTTTGCTTCGAGACATGCCAAACCCTGCGGAGGCGATCGCATCTATCCGCATTGAGGCTTCAACTGTCACAAGCTCCTTTTTTTTAGGTTCACGAATTTTGAGTTCGCTCAGATCTATGCGTCTGGTTTTTACTGGGACAGAGCGCACTTGAACTAAGGTTGCTGTGAGGAAATCGACCAGTTCTGGAACTGCGATCGCCTGTCCCCCTCTCTCACCCAAAACGATAATGTCGCCCACCTTATCCCGAACAAGCCCAGTTCCTAGTAAAGCACCTAAAAAATCTCGGTGAGTTGCTGGATCAAATAAAAAATTTCCAGCAATTTCTAGCGCTGCAAGTTCGATTTGGGTCGGGTCGAGAGGCAGTTCTGAACGAGCGATCGCTAACCGGTGGCGTTCTGCTTGAGGATAGCCACCCCAAGAAACTGCATGAACTTCCGCTAGTTGACTAAGAACTTTTTGAATCTCAACTAGCTCAGGAGGAGATAAAAAATCTGTCGTCACGACTTCCCAAGTTTTGATTGCCTGATCCGCTTGATCAATCACTCGCGCCATAGTTTCGCGATTCTCAACCTGTTTCAGCAAATCTTCTCGTGGCAACATATTTATACAGCCGAAGCCTGACCGTTGCTCTCAGCCGCAAGCAATTCTAGGCGCTCTTGCTGGTCTTGAGAAATACAGGTCTGGATTAAAATATCAACATCCCCTTCCAAGATTGGGGGGAGTGAAAAGTTTTGGTTTAATCGATGATCTGTAACGCGACTATCTTTATAGTTATAGGTACGAATTTTTTCGGAGCGTGAGCCGGTGCCTACTTGCATTTTCCGAGCAGAACTTACTGCCTCTTGCTGCTCTTGTAGTTTCAGCTCATACAACTTTGCCCGCAAAATTTGCATGGCGCGCTCCCGGTTTTGAAGCTGCGATCGCTCTTCAGTACATTTAATCCGAATACCGGTCGGCTTATGCATTAAGTCAACCGCAGTTTCTACTTTGTTCACATTCTGCCCACCCGCACCACCTGATCGCATGGTGGACATTTCAATATCTTTTGCGTCGATGTGAACCTCCACATCATCCACTTCTGGCATTACCGCAACCGTTGCCGTTGAGGTGTGAACTCGACCCTGCGCCTCGGTCACCGGAACGCGCTGCACCCGATGGACTCCCGCCTCAAATTTAAGCTTGCTGTAAACGCGATCGCCCTGAATTTCAAGGATGATTTCCTTAAAGCCACCCATATCAGCGAGAGACTCACTCACCAACTTCACCCGCCAACCTTGACCCTCAGAGTATTTTGAGTACATCCGTAGCAGGTCACCCGCCCAAATGCTAGCCTCATCTCCACCCGTACCCGCTCGGATTTCTAACATGATGTTTTTATCATCATTCGGATCAGTGGGCAACAACAAAATCTTTAAACGACTCACAAGCAAATCTAGTTTTTCCTCTAGCTCTGCCACTTCCAAAGATGCCATTTCCTGTAGCTCCAAGTCACCACCCGACTCCTTCAAGATCTGTCGGGCTTCAACCATTGAAACTTGAGTATCTTTCCAATTTTCGTAGGTAGCAACAACTTCTTCCAATGAAGCACGGGTCTTTGCTATCTTCTGAAATTCGGTTGGATCTTTAGCAACGTCAGGATCTGCCAGCCGTCGAGTCAACTCATTAAAAGTTTGTTCAACCGACTGGAGCTTATCAAGCAAATAGACTTCAGCCATATACAAAAATACTTTTCGAGAAGAGCAAATAGTTGGATATATGGCTGTTCGTCATATAGCTTACCAAGCAAAATTGTAAAACGATGCAATACCTGGTTAAGCTTTCTTATCACTTTCAGGAGAGCTTTCTTCTGTATTATCAATCATGCCGTACTTACGTAAAAATCGCTCAACTCGCCCTTCGGTATCAATCAATTTTTGAGTACCTGTAAAGAAAGGGTGATTGCCTGACCAAACATCAACGTTGAGTTCAGGTTTCGTAGAACCCACTGTCATTATGACTTCACCATTACAGTAGACTTTAGCTTCGGGATACCATGTGGGGTGGATGTCTGACTTAGGCATAATTCGCTCACTTTTATAATTCTAACTATCTATGTGAATTCTAACAATTTGGTCTGAATAACCAAGTAATATTCACCCACAGATCTCGTGCCAAAAGCCCTAACGCTTTGAGAACTGAGGTGCTTTCCGAGCTTTCCGCAAACCATACTTTTTGCGCTCTTTGGCACGCGGGTCGCGGGTTAAATACCCCTCGCTTTTCAATGGTTTGCGATTATCTGGATCAAGCTGGCATAAAGCGCGGGCAACACCCAAACGAACAGCATCCGCTTGTCCCGTCAAACCGCCACCATGAGCATTCACCAAAATGTCATACTCGCCTTCTAGCCCAAGGGTTTCTAAAGGCGCTTTAGTAGCTGACAAGTATTCTGGGTTAAACTGCAAATAAAGATCACCGGGCTTCCCGTTAATGGTTAGTTGACCATTTCCAGGAACCAAGCGTACTCGCGCGACCGCCGACTTGCGACGACCTGTCCCCATATATACGACGCGTCCTTCCGTAGCTTGCATTATGCTTCTTCTCCTGGAATAGTATTGATTTCAAGAATGTCAGGTTTTTGAGCCTGGTGGGGATGCTCAGATCCCGCATAGACATTGAGTTTAGTAAAAAGCTGTCGTCCTAAGGTATTTTTGGGCAGCATTCCTTTTATGGCTTGCTCAATAATTCTCTCTGGAACACGCGCCTGCAATTTGGCAAATGTTTCTGTTTTCATGCCGCCTGGACGACCAGAGTGACGACGATAGAGCTTTTGAGTTCGCTTTTTGCCGGTCACACTAATTTTGTCAGCGTTAATGATGATCACAAAATCGCCGACATCCATAAAAGGGGTGTAGCTTGGCTTGTTTTTGCCACGAAGCACTTTTGCAATCTCGCTAGCAAGGCGACCAAGCCGCTGATCAGTTGCATCTACGACGTACCATTTACGTTCAATGGTGTCGATAGGGGGAAGATAGGTTTTGTTCATGATGGGCACCTGTAAAAAAGGTAATAGAAAGACTCGATTACTAGATTATTAAATGGTTGATCGCTAAGTGGCTATATTAGAAATCTCAGAAAATGACGAAAAATTAAAGGATGGCTGGGTATCAAACCATATTTCAGGAGGAAACGGAAACTCAGCATAGCCTACTCGTAAAAGACATAAGCCTTGGGCTGGCGCTGCATATCTCACTTCTTCACGACGTTCCGCAGTCCACAAATCTGTAAAACTATTGGGCGATCGCAATCCCTGACCAACCTGTACCAGCACCCCTACTAACAAACGCATCATTCCATACAAGAAACCGCTTGCCTGAAGCTCTATCGAAACAATCGAGCCTTGGCGATCGCATTTGGCGGCTTGAACATCCACCCAAGAATGAGGACGTTTAGACCCCGCTCGATGAAATGCAGCTAAATGATGATGACCAATCAACGGGGTTAAAGCTTCTTGAATCAAAATTTCACTGATTGGCTCACGGTAATAATGCCAGCAAAATGGACGAATGAATAAATTTGGGTGGGAATCGGTATATAGCAAATAGCGATACCGCCGCCAAAGCGCTGAGAAACGAGCATGCCAATTATCAGACATCGCAGCCGAGGCTCGAATCAAAATATCTTTTGGCAATCGAGCGTTTAGAATGCTTGCCCACCGATGAGCCGGAATCGTAACTGGCGCATCAAAGTGAGCGACTTGCGCTGCCGCATGTACGCCAGCATCAGTTCGACCTGCACCATGGATACGAACTGGATAATCTAAGACACTTTGCAGTGCCAACTCAAGCTCTTCTTGGATGGTGCGATGGTTTGGCTGCCATTGCCAGCCATGAAAATGCGTACCCAAATATTGAATGACAATGGCAATGCGCTGAGTTGGTTGTAAATCGACAGAAATCATATCGTGAACTTAAAACAATCAAATCAACTCAATAAATGCCATTTCAGCATTATCGCCACGACGATGAACCGTTCGGATGATACGGGTGTATCCACCTTGGCGATCGCCATATCGAGCAGTAGCTTGCTCAAATAAAGCATGAACCAACTGCTTGTCATAGATATAACCGAGTGCTTGCCGTCGAGCGGTCAAGGAGCCATCTTTTGCCAAAGTAATCATACGTTCAGCTTCAGAGCGAACGGCTTGAGCGCGAACTTTAGTCGTTTTAATTCGACCATTCCGAATTAACTCAGTCGTCAATGCTCTTAAAAGAGCTTTACGCTGATCAGCAGGTTTCCCAAGCAAGGGGACATTACAACGGTGACGCATAGGACTATGAATGAATAACGATATTGCTCAACTCAATACTAATAAAAGATTCCTCGAAAATCTCCATTAATGATTGTTTTTAGAGGACTTTTCTTGAGGTAAAGTAATCCCCAAACGCTGCTGCAACGCTTCAACCACCTCTTCAGCAGATTTCTGCCCAAAATTCTTAATCTCCAATAAATCCTCTTGAGTGTAGTCAAGTAGATCTGCTACAGAATTAATTTGAGCCCGTTTTAAACAGTTGTAAGCACGAACAGAAAGCTGTAATTCTTCAATCGGAATCTGATTAGTAGGATCATTGTCCTCGTCGTCATCCTTCTCAGTCGGCTCAAATGTGATTTCTTTTAGTGGGTTAAATAGATCCACCAAGATATTGGCAGCTTGACTTAAGGCTTCTTGCGGAGTCAGACTACCGTTAGTCCAAACCTCCATTACTAGGCGATCCTTTTCAACAGCTTCACCAATCCGCGCATCTTCAACTGAATAATTAACCTTGCGAACAGGCATGAATATCGAATCAATCTGAAGAAAATCTACTCCCGCTGTTTCATCACGAGTTTTATCTACTCCTCGATAGCCTTTACCCTTCTCAACTCGAAATTCCATTTCTAAAACAGATCCCGGTGAGAGAGTCGCGATATATTGATCTGGATCAACTAGCTCTACATCGGAGGGAAGCTCAAACTGCTCCGCTGTGATAGTTGCGGGACCCTGAATAAACAGTCGCCCGATTTGAGGTTGTGAAGAATAAGTCTTCAACACAACTTTCTTCATATTTAGAAGAATATCCAGCACGTCTTCTCGCACACCAGGAACGGTGGCAAACTCATGACTAACACCTGCAATACGTACAGCCGTGATAGCTGCTCCTTCCAGGTTAGACAGCAATACACGCCGTAGAGCATTACCAAGAGTTGTTCCTTGTCCTCGTTCTAGAGGTTCGATTACAAATCGGCTAATCTGACTGTAATCTTTCTCGACCTTTGATTCAACGCATTCAACTTGAAAGTGTGCCACTGAGCGTCCTCTCCTTCCGAACTGTGAAGGTTAATTCCCTTGTAAATTTTGGTTAACTAAAACCTGGCGTAAATGATAAACCTCTTGAAGCACTCAAACTAATCTAAGAAAACCTAACCATTGAATAATGATACGGCTAAACTCGACGTCGCTTGGGAGGACGACAACCATTATGAGGAATGGGCGTAACATCACGAATCAAAGTAATCTCCAAACCTGCTCCTTGAAGCGCTCGAATAGCAGTCTCACGTCCTGCGCCAGGACCACTGACCATCACCTCAAGCTGCCGCATCCCTTGATCGGCAGCACGTCGAGCGGCGTTTTCAGCTGCTGTTTGAGCCGCAAACGGAGTCCCTTTCTTAGCACCCTTGAATCCGCTAGAGCCTGCTGATGCCCATGAAACTACTTCACCATTTGGGTCAGCGATCGTGACAATGGTGTTGTTAAAAGTAGATTGAATGTATGCCACACCGCTCGGAATATTTTTCTTCTGTTTACGTGAACCAGTGCGCTTCTGTTGTCTTGGTGGCATTTCCTAATTCCTATGTCAACCTAATAAGTGAATACTTTTCATGCTGCTGCGGCACTAACGATTCACATCTTGCTCACAATTGGCATTGTGTAGCTATTTTCGCAGGTAATATATCGCCCTAGCAGTAAAAAACATTGAGAATTATTTCTTGCTAGGCGCTTTTTTCTTGCCGGCAACTGTACGACGACCACCTCGGCGAGTCCGCGCATTGGTACGGGTTCTTTGTCCGCGAACTGGTAAGCCTAGACGATGACGGCGCCCTCTGTAGGTGCCAATGTCCATCAGGCGTTTTATATTCATTGCCTCTAAGCGGCGCAAGTCTCCTTCTATCTGATAGCTACCCTCAACCTCAGATCTTAAAGCTGCAACCTCTGCATCACTCAAGTCTCTAATTCGAGTGTCAGGGTTTACTCCAGTCACCTTCAAGACTGATTGAGAACGAGTAAGTCCAATCCCATAAATATAGGTCAGACCGATTTCTACTCGCTTGTCTCGAGGTAGGTCTACTCCGGCAATCCGTGCCACGCTATTCTCCCCTACTGCTTAAACTAACGCTAACTGAACTTGAAACTCTCTACACCATGAAAATATAACCCGACAACAAAACATTAACCTTGACGTTGTTTGTGCTTCGGATTAGGACAGATAACCATAACTCGCCCTTTACGACGAATCACACGACATTTTTCACAAATTTTACGAACTGATGCTCGAACTTTCATCTCTCTTAGCAGCTCTACAAACTCAATATTTTAGCAAGATAGTATTATAGTTGTCAACTGTGTTTGGATGTTTTAAATGATAAATCTGAAACATAAAGTTATTTCTTATTGCGCAAGCGATAAGTAATTCGACCTTTAGTCAAATCGTATGGGGTCAATTCAACTTTTACGCGATCGCCCGGTAAAATCTTGATGTAGTTCCGCCGAATTTTTCCTGAAATATGAGCTAGTACATTAAATCCATTATCTAAATCAACACGAAACATTGCGTTTGGAAGTGATTCCGTTACCGTGCCTTCCATTTCAATTAAATCTTGCTTCGACAATTGAACTCTCCTGCTTTACTAAGATAATGACTAGCTAAAATCTAAATGAGTCACTTCATCTGAGTCTAGACTATTTAACAAAAACTCTTCTTAAAAAGAGAACGGAACAGTCTGCTAAAACCCACACATAGCAGAACGCTTAAAAAGTTCTTAAGATTAACCTTTACCTTTGGATGAGCCTCTTGAGATCATCTGTGACACCGTCCATAAGTTGATCACCATTTACAATGGCGAGTTTCTTCCGCTTTGAATAGAAATCAATTAAAGGGGAAGTTTGCTCTCGATAAACCTTTAATCGATTGCGAATCACTTCCTCAGTATCATCAGTTCTTCCCCTTTCAAGCATCCGCTGAACTAAAATGTCATCAGGCACATCAAGGTTCACAACATAATCGCAGGGTTGGTCAATTTCATTCAAAAGAGAATCCAAAAATTCCGCTTGAGCTAGATTACGTGGAAAACCATCTAGGATCCAACCCTCTTGTGCGTCATGATTATTTAATCGCTCTTGAATCAGAGCAACTACCAGATGATCGGGCACTAGATCGCCTCTATCCATGTATAACTTTGCTTGAAGACCTAGAGAGGCTTGATTTGTGACAGCGGTACGAAGAATATCGCCTGTAGATACATGAGGAATACTACAAAGGTTTGCCATTAGCTTTGCTTGAGTCCCTTTGCCTGCTCCAGGGGCACCCAAAAAGATTAGTCGAGTCACTATTGATTCACCATTCCTTCATAACGCTGGGAAATTATATAAGTTTGAATTTGCTTTGCGGTGTCAATTGCTACGCCGACTACAATCAAGAGTGATGTTGCTCCAAATCCTTGGAAAGTAGTTACTCGAGTCGCACTTTCAACGGCTGTTGGAACAATTGCGATTAGTCCTAAAAAGATAGCTCCCAGGAATGTAAGTCGATTTAGCACACGCTCAATGTAGTCACTAGTCGATTTTCCTGGACGAATACCCGGAATACTAGCTCCCATTTTTTTAAGATTCTGAGACAGGTCAACAGGATTGATCGTTAATGATGTCCAGAAGTAACTAAAAAAGACGATGAGAAGAAGATAAAAAATTACATATATCCAAGGGGCTTGCCCATTTGGACTTAAATAATTAGCAACCTGACCTAAAAGAGGATTTTTGGTAAATTCAGCTAAGGAACTTGGCAAGAAAAGAATGGCAGAAGCAAAAATGATAGGCATTACACCGCTGGAATTTAATCGAAGCGGTAAATAGCTACTTCTCTCAAGATAAGTTTTACGACCCACTTGACGACGAGCGGAAATTATAGGGATACGTCGAGTTCCTTCTTGAACAAAGACAATACCTACGATCATGACTAGAAAAACAATAAAGAGCATGATTACGCCCCCTACTAAGCCGCGATCGCCTGTCTGCGCCAATTCCAAAGTTTGCCCCAAGGAACGAGGCAATCCAGAAACAATGCTAATAACAATTAATAAAGAAGCTCCATTCCCAATGCCACGCTCAGTAATTAACTCGCCAATCCACATAACCAGCATGGAACCTGCGGTCAAAGCCAACGCAGTAGACGCAATAAATGGAATTAGCGTCATAGGACTGACGGGCACACCAGCTTGAGTCGAAAATGAAAACCCAGTGGGTGTCCTCTGAGAAAGAATTAAATCTCCACCTATTCTTGCAGCACCACTGTTGATCACCCACCAAGCGAGTCCTATACTCTGGATAATTGCCCAACCAAGCGCTACATATCGGGTGATTTGAGAAATTTTGCGCCGACCAGCTTCACCTTCATTCTTCTGAAGATTTTCTAAGGGAGTTACTGCGGTCGTTAGAAGCTGCAAGATAATCGAGGCATTGATATAAGGTAAGATGCCAAGCGCAAAAATACCAAGCGCAGACAAACCGCCTCCTGAAAAAATATCCAAGAAACTTACAACAGGATTGTTCTGAACGCTTTGCGCAAATGCACCGCGATCTATATCAGGGATAGGTAGAAAAATACCAAGTCGTACCAGAATTAACATCCCGATAGTCAGCAGGACACGCCCTCGCAATCCAGCCGCCTGAGCCATCTGAGAAAAAGTCTCTTGCGCACTTGGTGCTTTGTCTCTGTTAACAACCATGGGGAAAATCTCCTAATACACACTTTACTTAGCAGGTGTGCGACTGCAATTTCAATAAAAATCTAGCCAGAAGCACATTAAAAAACTCAAGGTGAGCTACTCATCACCCAAAATTTCACAAGTTCCTTTTGCCGCCTCAATTTTAGCGCGGGCGGACTTCGTAAAGGCAGCAGCTTTGACAGTCAAAGCGACAGTTAGCTCTCCATCACCCAAAATCTTCAGAGAACCATCGTTGGCAGTCAAAATACCAGATTTAATTAAAGACTCCAGAGTCACTTCAGAGTTTGCTGCAAGCGAGGACAACGCCCCAACATTAATAATAGTAAAGCTTTTGGGATTTACTAGAGTAAAGTACTTCAGCTTTGGCACGCGACGATATAGAGGAGTTTGTCCACCTTCAAAACCAGGACGAGTTGGACGACCCGAACGAGATTTTTGACCCCGCATACCAAAACCGCAACTTGCACCTTGTCCAGCCGCAATCCCCCGACCAACACGACGGCGACGGCGTTTGGAGCCTAGTTGGGGTGCTACATCGTTAAGTCTCATGGTTAATACTCTCATTCACGATCAGGTCATCAAAAATTCACTATCACAAATCAGGTGGAAGCTAAATAATAACTAAGTCTGACTTAAGCATATAAGTTCTCAATTGAAACACCCCGCTCTTCCGCCACTTCGGCAAAGGTTCTCAAGGTGCCAAGCGCATTAACAGCAGCTCTTGCATTGTTAAGAGGATTATCAGAACCAAGCTGCTTAGCCAAGATGTTTTTAACACCTGCCATCTCAAGAACAGTCCTAACCGCACCTCCGGCAATTACTCCAGTACCAGGTGCAGCAGGACGCATCATTACTTTTGCGCCACCGCCCTGACCTGTCGTCGGGTGAGGGATGGAGTTATTTTTAGTTAAAGGAACTTCAACAAGGTGCTTTTTACCATCTGCGACACCTTTTTTAACGGCTCCAATCACATCTGCCGCTTTACCAACTCCAACACCGACTTGACCTCGTTCGTTGCCAATAACAACGATCGCCCGAAAGCTGAGTTTCTTACCGCCTTTGACAACCTTCGTAACACGACGAATTTGAACAACTCGCTCCTGCCAATCGGTTTCCTTTTCGCGGCTTTTCGTATTCTTACGACCCTTCGCCATAATTATTGTTCCTTAAAATTCTAGTCCAGCTTCACGTGCAGCATCAGCCAAGGCTTTGACACGACCATGATAAAGATTACCACCTCGATCAAATACGACTCGCTTAATCCCTTTCTCTATAGAACGCTCAGCTATGAGTTTTCCGACCTGAGCAGAAGCATTGCAGTTTGCTCCTGTATTCAAATCTTCCTTGAGATCTGATTCTACTGTTGAAGCCGACGCTAACGTGTGATGTTGGGTATCGTCGATTAACTGAGCATAGATGTGCTGGTTGGAGCGAAAAACAGCTAGCCGAGGGCGCTCTGATGTTCCCAAAACCTTGCGGCGTACCCGATAATGACGACGACGAGTTGATTCTCTACGACTTGTTTTCATAACTACTTTTTACCTGCCTTGCCCGCTTTGCGCTTGACGACTTCGCCAGCATAACGAATCCCCTTGCCTTTGTAAGGCTCCGGAGGACGAACCGCTCGAATCCGTGCCGCTGTGTTACCGACAATCTCTTTGTCGATGCCGCTTACTAAGACGTTTGTGTTGCCTTCTACAGCAAACTGAATACCATCAGGTGGCTCTATTTGAACTGGATGACTGTAGCCCATGTTGAGAGTCAGGTTTTGACCTTGAACTTGGGCTCTATAGCCGACACCAATAATCTCCAATCGACGCTGAAATCCTTGTGATACGCCTTCAACCATATTTGCGATCAAAGTTCGACTGAGACCATGGCGTTGACGAGCGGCGCGTGACTCATCGCGCTGTTTCACAAGAACAGTCTCCCCCTCGTGTGAGATTTCAACCTCAGCAGGCAAGGTTCGAGATAGGTTGCCTTTAGGACCCTTAACCGTAACAGATTGACCGTCAATGGCGACAGTCACTTTATCAGGAATACTGATTGGACGCTTACCTATACGTGACATAGCTGCCTACTCCTAATACTACGATCGCTGGAACGATCTGACGATGCTTATCCTCAACGTAACTACCACACGTAGCAGAGAACTTCACCACCTAAGCCCTGGTGACGAGCCTCACGGTCAGTCATGATGCCACTTGAGGTCGAGATGATGGCAATACCAATGCCACCCAATACGCGAGGCAAATCATTTCGGTTTGAATAAACTCGAAAGCCGGGTTTGCTAATCCGCTTCAAAGAGTTGATGATGGGTCGTCTAGCCTTGCCCTTGTACTTCAAAGAAATAACCAAGTTCTTCTTAATACCTTCGCCTGCTTCTTCATATTCAACAATGAAACCCTCATCCTTAAGGACTTTGGCAATATTGCGAGTCATCTTTGTGGATGGGACTTCAGTGGTTTGGTGTCGCGCGAGATTCGCATTACGAATTCGCGTCAACATATCTGAGATCGTATCGTTTACCGCCATAGTATTCCCTTTGATAAACCTGCCTTAGTTGTCCCGGAAGGGCATACCAAATTCTTTCAACAAGGCTCGACCCTCCTCATCAGTGTTTGCCGTTGTAATGATGGAAATATCCATCCCACGAATTTGATCAATGCTGTCGTATTCGATTTCTGGAAAGATAAGCTGCTCACGAATTCCCAGAGTGTAGTTCCCACGTCCATCGAAGCTTTTCGGACTAATTCCTCGAAAGTCTCGAATTCGAGGCAGTGCAAGGTTTATAAATCGGTCTAAAAATGCGTACATCCGATCAGCTCGCAAGGTAACCATGATGCCAACGGGCATTCCTTGACGAAGCTTAAAACCTGCGATCGCTTTTTTAGCTCGGGTTACAACAGGCTTTTGACCAGTAATGACCCCAATCTCAACTAGTGACGCTTCCAATGCTTTAGCATTTTGAGCCGCTTCGCCTAAACCTCGATTTAGGGTTACCTTTACTAATTTAGGAACTTGGTGAAGGTTTGTGTAACCAAATTGCTCCGTTAATTTTGGAACAATTTCCTCTTGATAGCGAACTTTAATTTTTTGTGGCATGTGAGTCAGTGTCCATAAAATCCCTGGTCTTTGTCAGGAAAGTATATATTGAGCTAATCAATGGTTTCTCCAGTCTTTTTCAGCATTCGCACCTTCCGCCCGTCAGCATCAAAGCTATAACAAATTCGACTAGCAACTTTTTGCTTCTCGGAGTAGAGCATGACATTAGAACTGTGGATCGGTGCTTCATTGGTCACTATTTGTCCAGATTCGCCCTCTTGCTGAGGCTTGACATGTTTTGTCCGAAAGTTAACTCCTTTGACAAGAACTTTGCTTTCCTTTTGCAAAGTTTGCAAAATCTCTCCAATCTTTCCTTTATCTTTTCCGGAGATAACTTGAACCGTATCTCCCTTCTTCACATGCATCTTGTAGCGAGTAACCGCTTTAGTCTTTGCCATTACAGCACCTCCGGAGCCAGAGAAACGATTTTAGTAAACTCTTTGTCACGCAATTCACGTGCCACAGGACCAAAAACGCGAGTTCCACGGGGATTTTTATCTTTATTTATGAGTACGGCAGCGTTATCGTCGAAGCGGATACTCATTCCATTGTCACGACGTAAAGTATGCCGGGTCCGGACAATCACTGCAGTCACTACATCAGACTTTTTAACCGCCATATTGGGAATCGCATCTTTAACAACAGCGACAACAACGTCACCGATGCCTGCATAACGGCGACGACCACCTAAGACGCGGATGCACATTAACTTACGGGCCCCACTGTTATCTGCTACGTTGAGATAGGTTTGCGGCTGAATCATGGATCACCTTCCTTTAAACTTGCGCAGATGTTGTTAAAACATCGATCACTTGCCACCGTTTGGTGCGGCTCAAGGGACGAGTTTCTTGAATGCGAACGCGATCGCCAGTTTTGCATTGATTTACTTCATCATGAACCTTGTAGCGCTTGGTACGAGCAACGATTTTGCCGTATTTTGGATGTGCAGAACGACTCTCAACTGCTACCACTACTGTCTTATCCATTTTGTCGCTAACGACTAAACCAACTCTTTCTTTTACTGCCATCTCATGTACCCTCTCGGAGGCTATAAAACTACTTGTAAACTGGATTCTGCCTATTACTTAAGATGATGACTTTTGTAATTGACGTTCTCGTTCGACAGTCATCAATTGAGCCAGCCGATGACGAGTGTGTTTGAATTGATGAGACTTTTCTAGTCTGCGAGTGCCTTTCTGAAAACGCAGATCAAACAACAGCCTTTTTGTGGCTACAATCTGCTCGTCAAGTTGCTCTTCGCTCAGGTTCCGAACTTCACTGACTTTAGGTAGTGCCATTGTTATGACTCCTCCGTTTCACGAGTAATAAACTTTGTCTTAATTGGCAGCTTATATTGGGCTAATCGCATCGCTTCACGCGCAGTTGCTTCGGGCACTCCAGCAATTTCAAATAAAATTCGACCGGGCTTTACAACAGCAACCCAATATTCAGGAGCGCCTTTACCAGAACCCATGCGGGTTTCTGCCGGACGCATCGTAACGGGTTTATCTGGAAAAATACGAATCCAAATTTTGCCGCCTCGACGAATATACCGGGTCATTGCGCGACGACTCGCCTCAATTTGGCGAGAGGTAATCCAAGTTGGTTCTAAGGCTTGCAAACCAAACTCACCAAAGTTTAGACTGCTTCCACGCGTCGCAAGACCTTTCATGCGTCCACGCTGCTGTTTACGAAATTTTGTTCTTCTTGGGCTTAACATAGCTCGCTACCTTAGGGAATCAAAAGTTAAAGATTAGACAATAGAGAGATAAATCATCTCTTGTCTTCTAAGCTTCATCCTTCATTCGATCGATCTTCAAATTGTTGACGACGATGCTGTTGACGACGTTTGGGCTGGTTATTGGTAGGGACAGGTGTCTCCTCTTGCCCAGGAATAATTTCACCCTTGAAGACCCAAACCTTGATACCAAGCGTTCCGTAAACTGTGCTAGCAGTGCAATAGGCGTAATCAATGTCTGCACGGAGAGTATGCAAGGGAACTCGCCCCTCCCGTGTCCATTCGGGGCGGGCAATTTCAGCCCCATTCAAACGACCGCTGACCTGAATTTTGATGCCCTCAATTCCAGCTTTTTGAGCACGTTGGATTGTTTGACGCACTACGCGACGGAAGGAGACGCGACGCTCCAATTGCTGAGCAATATATTCACCAATCAACATAGCGTCTGCATCAACTCGCGTTACTTCAACTACATTGATGCGAATTTGACGATCGCCCCCCCCCAGCACTTTTTGCAATCCGCCCCGCAGTTCTTCAATTCCTTGCCCTCCCCGACCGACCACAACACCGGGACGAGCCGTATGAACTTCTAAATCAATCTGATCTGCTTTTCTTTCAATCCGAATTTGAGAAATTCCAGGACTCTCTAGCCCCTTGAGCTTCAAAGGATTCTTTTGGAAGAAATGTCTAATTGTATAATCTTCCTGAAGTAGCTCAGGATAGCGATTAGCATCAGCAAACCAACGAGAGCGATGCTCTTGGGTAATGCCTAAACGTAAGCCAGTTGGATGAATCTTTTGTCCCACAAAATGCTTCCTTATACAAATTCAACAATATTGATTGAAATACGAATTATTCATCTCCAGCGCTCGGAGCGACGGAAATTGTAATGTGACAAGTCGGCTTGCGGATTTGGTAAGCACGACCTTGAGCGCGAGGTCTAAACCGCTTTAATGTTGGACCTTG
>JBBSCL010000014.1:0-16228 GCA_038250345.1 Leptolyngbyales cyanobacterium | reverse complement strand
TAATACCAGCCGACGTTTTCAGCTTGTTTGTCCCCCACCACCACCGTGTAGTAAGCGCCCTGCCCTTTCCATTCGCAGTAGGTGGAACGTGGACTTTTGACTAAATATTCCAGCTTGATGTCAGCCGGGGGAATGTAATAAACAGGCGGATGGCTGGTTTCTACCACTCGTTTAGCGTGATGAGTGTCGGCGATCGCCACCCCATTAAAAATAATCTGAATATGTTTTGAGGTTTCTTCCAAGCGTGGAGGACGGGGATAGTCCCACACAGATTCTTGACCGGGCTGAGGATCAATGCGATCGGGATGCATATCTAAACCTGATTAGGAACTAGTAAACAGTCAAACTGGAACGCCGTAATCACCCTTGACGCTCACGCATCGCGTCTGTGTTCAACTCCACCCACTTATTTATCCTACGCCGCTACTGGATAACTTCTACTCAAGATTAAGCATGAGATTCAAGATTAAGAATACGATCGATTGAGATTACACCATCCTCATAAAAATTTATACTGAGACAATAATCCTCAAAAAGCGCCACCAATCAGCGCAGATAATTTAGTGTCAAGTTTGATAGGTCAAAGTTTGATAGGGTCAAAAGCGGGGTGGTTTAGCCTATTTCATCATGCCAAAAAATCAGTCTTGGATTGAGCAAATTAGCCAGATTGCCTCGCCCATCGCGATCGCGGCAATTGTTAGCTATGGTACTTGGGATTTAATCCTGCAACCCCTATTTAAGGTTGAACCTTTTAGAACCGCTTGCACGGCACGAATTCTAAGTATTTCTGCCAATCGGCTCAGCCTCAACCCAGAGTTTCCTGATGACGAGCCGCAACTTCCCGAAGGTCTGCCCATTGCCGTTCCAGCCGGAGAAAAACGGGCAATCACCGTTCGGCTAGAAAATCCAGATCGAAAGCCAGTGCTGTTCACCTGGAAAGCCGATCGCGGCAAAATCAATCCTCAAGGTAGTTCTGCTAGCAGCCGTGCCGTTTATACATCTCCTAAAACGTTGATGAATGATTCGGTCAGCGTTCTAGTTCAAATCCAAGGCTGTGATATAGAAGAACGTTCCTTGACCCTGGCGATAGTACCTGCAACCCCCATTCAGCCTCCCCCAACGGAAGTCGAGCTTCCCCCTACGAGTCCTCCATAGGCTTAAGCAGGACGCGATTTATCGCGCTGCCATCAACCACAAACGGGTAGAATAGATTCAAATATAAATGTAAAGAACTATGTCTGCTAACGTTGAAGTTTATACCTGGAGTACTTGCCCATTTTGTATTCGGGCAAAAGCCTTGCTAGCCAAAAAAGGAGTTGAGTTTACAGAATATTGTATTGATGGAGATGAAGCGGCACGGGCAGTTATGGCAGAGCGATCGCAGGGACGGCGATCGGTGCCTCAAATTTTTATCAATGACCAGCACATTGGTGGCTGCGATGATTTATACGCTCTAAACTCTGCAAATAAGCTTGATCCACTATTGGCAAGTTAGTTTTAGCGCTTGATGTCCAGCCGCTTTTAGACTGGTTGCTTTCAATATTTGCGCTTTGAATCACTGCCCTAGCCCTAGGAACTACCTGTGAAATTTGCCTTCATCATTGACCCGATCGCACGGCTAGACCCTAGTCACGACACCAGTGTGGCGTTAATGGAAGCCGCTCAAGTGTTAGGACATGAGGTTTGGATTACTCAGGCAAACTCGCTTGGGGTGAGTGATGGCAAAGCATCGGCATTGCTTCAATCGGTGCAGCTTACGCCAGTCACTCTGGTCGATGGGCTGTGGGTGGCGGTGGATTCTTGGTTTGAAGTGGGCAAGCCAGAGCGGCGACTGTTAGAAGAAATGGATGCGGTCTTCATGCGAACCGATCCACCCGTCACAGTGCCCTATCTTTACGCAACCTACCTTTTGGATTACGTCGATCCGGCAAAAACCCTGGTGATTAACACGCCTCAAGGAATCCGGGCTGCCAACGAAAAAATGTATGCGCTGCAATTTACTCAAGCGATTCCTGAAACCATCGTGAGCCAAGATAAGCAGGTGATACGGGAATTTTTGGAACGCAAGGGAGCCGCCATCATCAAGCCTCTGGGCGGCAAGGCGGGGGAAGGAATTTTGTTTCTTGACCCCGGCGATCGCAATTTCAATTCCCTCGTTGAAATCAGCACTTTTCAAGCGCAGGTGCCTGTTATGGTGCAAACCTATCTGCCAGAAGCCAAACTGGGAGACAAGCGGATTATTCTACTGAATGGCGAACCCATTGGTGCCGTCAACCGCATTCCCACTGGAAAAGAATTTCGCGGCAATATGGCAGTGGGCGGCAGAGTTGCCCAAACCGAAATTAGCGATCGCGAACGAGACATTTGCACTCAGCTTGCGCCCACTCTACGACGCGATGGGCTACTCTTTGTTGGAATTGATATCATCGGTGGCTACTTAACTGAAGTGAATGTGACCAGTCCGACCGGTATTCGAGAAATCGATCGCCTGGATAATCTGCGTTTAGGACAGCAAGTGGTTGAATGGATAGCCAAACAGACCTGAATGCGTAGATTCACATAAAAATAATTGATGAAGATACGTTGAAACTATGGAGTGTAAGGGAACAATAAGCGCGGTTTATCCCACAGAATGACAAAATAGTATCGTTCTCACCTTGCCGATAGGTTTCCTTGTGATTCATGCCTTTATCTTCTAATCTTGCCAAACAAGTCATTTTGATCACGGGTGCTTCTACCGGAATTGGTGCTGCTTTAGCGCAAGTTTTAGCGCAGCAATATCCAGGCATTCGATTAGTTCTGGCAGCTCGGAGCCTAGAAAAACTCGATGCAGTGGCAAGCCTATGCCACAAATCTGGGGCAGAAACCCTAACCGTTGCCACCGACCTGACGCAGATTGATCAAGTGCAAGCCCTAGCAAAGGCAGCATTAGATCACTTTGGGCAGGTAGATGCACTGGTGAATAATGCGGGCTATGGGCAAATGGGCGTTTTGGAATTGGTTCCTCCCGAAGCTGCTCGTCGCCAATTTGAGGTGAATGTGTTAGGTCCGTTGACGCTGATACAGGCGCTAATTCCGGCAATGCGCGATCGCGGCGGTGGCAAAATCATCAACATTAGTTCCATCGGCGGTAGAACTGCTTTCCCCTTTGGTGGACTGTACAGTGCTTCCAAATTTGCCCTAGAAGCCCTCAGCGATACCCTGCGAATGGAACTGCAACCGTTCAACATTCAGGTTAGTGTGATTGAACCTGGACCTGTTAGCACTAACTTTTTTGAAGTAGTGAGGCAAGAGATCACCAAGATGTTTCCCAATCCAGAAACTACGCCTTATCGGGCGGCTTTTCAAAAAATGGAGGCATTAGAACAGCAAACAACCGCCAACGCTTGGACTTCGGAACAAGTGGCTGGGGTGATAATCAAAGCCCTTAATACCAATCGTCCTCAGCCGCGCTATGTGGCAGCGACAGGAGGTCGGTTTTTATTGTTTCTCTTAACAAAAGTGCTGTCTACGAGAACGGTTGATCGATTTTGGCAGCGTTTTTATGGGCTTGATTTGGTGGCTGAAGAGTGGCGGCGATCGCACCAATAAGGTTGTTCAAGTCTTTTATTGGGAAGACTAAGTATGAATCAGCAAATGCTGGTGAACCGAGTTCAAAAGTTTTCTAAACATTTCAATTTTCACGATCCGCTGAGCGGACTTGTGATTGAAATACCGGGTGCAACATCGCAGTATATTCCAGTTCAATATATTGCCGCTTTATCTACTCAATTACTTTATAGTCCACTTAGATTAAGTTGAGCTAGCGCTGTGGTTGAATCTAACGAAAATCCTAATCAAATAACGATATTGGATCACGCCTGCTCTATTCGTATTCCACCTGTTTTCACAGTTAAAAAAGCAGTGGAATTTAAGCAGAGCTTTCAAGAAATTTGCCAAAATAATCCCGACTTAACCCGCATCGCCCTTGACTTCAGTGAAACGAAGTTCATGGACAGCAGCGGCATTGGTGCCCTAGTTGCCAGCCGCAAAATGGCGCAAAAAACAGGGTTTAATCTCGTGTTGCAAAATGTTCCACCCCAGGTAATGTCAGCGCTTTCCTTAGCCGACTTAGATAAATTCTTTGTGATTGAACAAGGAGTGCCATCGGTGTTTTCATCTGGCTCTATGTCAGTGCCTAAGCCAACCGATCCACTCTCAACATCTTCACAAAGGGCTGTTGAGGGCGCTCCAGGCAGGTTAATGCCGCAGCGCATCAGGAATATGGTTAGAGCGGATGAGCAGCCATTTATTACTCATCCTTCTGTCAAATCGGTGCCAAAGCGGATCATTGATGTTGTAGGTTCCATTGTGGGGCTGTCGATTACGGGTGTGCTAATTATTCCGATCGCGATCGCCATCAAACTCGATAGTCCCGGTTCGCTGTTCTTTGGGCAAGTCCGCTGCTCTCAGATGGGCAAGCGCTTCAAAATGTGGAAATTCCGGTCGATGGTTACCGATGCCGAAGCCAAAAAGCATCTAGTTCAAAATGATGCAGAAGGCGCGATCTTTAAGGCAAAGAACGATCCTCGCGTTACCCGCGTTGGTCGGATTTTGCGAAAAACTAGCTTAGATGAACTGCCCCAATTTTGGAACGTGCTCAAGGGCGAAATGAGCTTGGTGGGCACCCGTCCGCCCACGCCAGATGAAGTGGAAAAATACGAGATTCCCCAGTGGCAGCGGCTAGATATTAAACCCGGCATGACGGGAGAGTGGCAGGTCAACGGGCGATCGTCAGTGAAAAACTTTGAAGATATCGTGCAGCTTGACCTGAAGTATCAGGAAAACTGGAGCCTGAAATACGATTTAGAGCTAATTGTCAAAACTATTCTGGTCATCTTCAACAAAAAATCCGGCGCAATGTAGTTTTTAATAGGACATTCGTTCTGGTTTATGCTACAAGTGAAGGGAGTCTTGAGATTTCTGTTTGGTTTCAAGCTCAGCAGTTACACTTAAGCACGATTTCCAGCCCTTTTTTAGCCCCACTGACAGGCTGTGTATATTAAGCGCCTGGAACTTTCCAATTTCAAGTCGTTTGGCGGTAAGGTAACTATTCCCTTGCTGCCGGGTTTTACCGTGGTTTCAGGTCCAAACGGGTCAGGTAAATCAAATTTAATCGACGGCTTGCTGTTTTGTCTGGGGTTGGCGGGTTCTAAGGGAATGCGGGCAGAACGGTTACCCGATCTGGTAAACCACACCCAAAGTACGCGCAACCGTTCCACAGTGGAAGCCAGCGTTACCGTTACCTTTGACCTGACGGATGAGCCGCTGTCTATGGATGATCAAGTTGAGCGATCGGTGAATGCGGACGGATCGATTGCCACTGAGTCCGATTTGGTGCAGATGGCATTGGGTGAACAGTCTGAGAGCCACACAAATGGCAACGGAGACGGCAACGGGCACTCGGCAGCGCGAGAATGGAGTGTGACCCGCAAGCTCAGGGTAACGCAGCAGGGCACTTACACCTCGAACTATTACATCAATGGAGAACCCTGTACGCTCACCGAACTGCACGAATCCCTGAATCGGCTGCGGGTTTATCCCGAAGGCTACAACGTGGTGTTGCAGGGGGATGTGACGCGAATTATTTCGATGAACTCGCGGGAGCGGCGGGAAATTATTGACGAATTGGCAGGGGTAGCGGCATTCGATCGCAAAATTGTCCAAGCGCGAGAAAAGCTGAACGCAGTCAAAGATCGGGAAGACAAGTATCACATCGTTGAGCGAGAACTAATTGATCAGCGCGATCGCCTAGCCCAAGACCGGATCAAAGCGGAAAAATATCAAAAGCTCAGGCAAGAATTACAGCGTAAAGAGCAATGGGAAGCGGTCATTCAATATCGCCAATCGAACCTTGCTGTACAGCAGTTGCAGCAGCAGCTTGGCGGCGACGAACGGGCGATCGCGGATCTAGCCGAGCAACTTGCAGCCCTAACCACAGAAATTCAGCAATCCACCATCGAATTAGAGCAACTCAACGCCCGTGTTAAAGCCTTGGGCGAAGAAGAACTATTGGCATTGCAGGCAACTTTGGCAACTCGCGAAGCTGAACTGCGCCAGTTGCAGCGGCAAGAGCAAGATTTGCAAACGGCTAGCCGTGAGTTGGCAGTGAATTTGAGCCGCACTCAGCAAGAACTGCAAGAGCAAGAGCAACAGTTGGATGCCCTGACGCAAGAGAAAAAAATATTAGAGACGCGGGATTTTGTGGCGTTGAAGACAGAACGCGATCGCGCCCAGCAGCAGCTAGACCACAGCCGCGAAGCCGCTAGTGCCAGTGCCGCCAGTGCTGAAGCCTGGGTGCAAGAACAAACCGATTTGCGTCACCAAATTGATGCAGTTTTGGCAATCCTGGAACCTCAGCGCACCGAGCAAGCCCAATTGCAAGAGCGCATTCATCGGTTAGAGCGCCAACTCCAAGAACAGACTCAAACCCAGCAAACTCAAGAGCAGCAGCTCGCCGAGCAAAAGACTGAGCAAGCCACAGTCGAAACTCAACTCGCTCAATCTCAACAGCAGGTGCAGAGGATAGCGCAAGAATTGGCGAATGCCGAGCAAGAACTGCAAATTCAGCAAGAAACTCGCGATCGCCTGCTCAATGAACAGCGTGAAAAACAGCGCCGCCTTGATAAGCTAGAAGCCCAAACTCAAGCTCTGCAAGAAGCCCAAGGCACCCACGCCACACAACTCATCCTGCAAATGAACCTTCCGGGCGTTTGCGGCTTGGTTGCCAAACTGGGACGGGTGGAACCCCGTTATCAACTGGCGCTGGAAACTGCCGCAGGTGCCCGCCTGGGAAATCTCGTCGTAGAAGATGATGGAGTTGCCGCCGCCGCCATTGAACTGCTGAAACAGCGTAAAGCCGGACGCGCTACCTTTCTACCACTGAACAAAATTCAAACGGGGCGATCGCCCAATCGCGGCACCCTGCGATCGCTGGCTGGCTGCATTGGCTACGCCCTCGACCTGATCGAATTTGACGATCGCTATCGAGATGTGTTTGCCTATGTCTTCGGCTCCACCGTCGTGTTTGAAACCCTCAGCGATGCCCGTCGTCACTTGGGCGACTACCGGATTGTCACCACTACAGGCGACCTGCTTGAATCCTCTGGAGCCATGACCGGTGGCAGCACCAACACCCGTCAAGCGCTCCACTTTGGCACGATGGAATCTGGCGACTCCGACGAAATCAAAGGCTTGCGCGATCGCCTCCAGGAAATAGATCGCATTCTCATCCGCTGCGACAACAGCATCCACCATGCCACAACCCTTGTTCGAGAGCGCACCCAAGCCCTCACCGAACACCGCCAGCAGCACCGTGAAACTGAGATTCAAAAAAACCAGTTAACCAAAGACCTGCAAACCCTGGAAGCCA
This sequence comes from Leptolyngbyales cyanobacterium, assembly GCA_038250345.1. Taxonomy (GTDB): domain Bacteria; phylum Cyanobacteriota; class Cyanobacteriia; order Leptolyngbyales; family Leptolyngbyaceae; genus ULC077BIN1. The sequence goes on along the minus strand of JBBSCL010000014.1, from coordinate 8,817 downwards.
ATTTTGCCCACCTCAACTCGCAGCAAATCCAGCAAACTCAAGAATTCAACACCGCCCAAACTCGTTTATCCACCTTAGAAGCCACGATCCCCTCTCAAGAAGCTCAGTTACACCACTTGCGGCAAACCCTGACAGAATTAGAGCAATCCCACACCCACAGCGAATGGCAGCAAATTCAGGCAACCCTGCGATCGCAAGAAGCCGACCTCAGCCAAAAAGAATTGGCACTACGAGCCGTCGAACAACGCCTCCGCGATCTGGATAATCAATGCCAGCGCTTAGCAGAAAAAATCGGTCAGTTTCAGGAGCGCTTACAAGGCTATCGCACTCAGCAAACCGCCCAACTCCAGCAGCAAGCCACGATCAGTACGCAGCAGTCCACCATTAACGACCAGATTACTGAGGCACGATCGACCCAGGTTGACCTGGAACAACGCCTGGGAGCCGAAAAAGGGCAGCGAGACAGCGCCGAACGGCAACTGCGCGATCGCCAATTGCAGCACCAACAGCGAGAATGGGATCGGCAAAAAGTTCAGGAAACGCAGCAAGCCCGCCGTGAACAACTCCTCGCCCTGCAAGAGCAAGTGCAGACTCAGCACGCTAATCTGCCTGATCCCCTACCCGAAGTGCCCGAAGACATTGGCTTAGAACAACTTCAGCAAGAACTGCGATCGCTGCAAAAGCGCCTTCAGGCAATGGAGCCAGTCAACATGCTGGCACTGGAAGAATACGATCGCACCCAAGCCAGACTGGATGAACTCAGCGAAAAACTCCGCACCTTAGAAGAAGAACGCACCGAACTCTTGCTCCGCATCGAAAACTTCACAACCCTCCGACAACGCGCCTTCAAAGAAGCCTTTGATGCCGTCAACGAAAACTTTCAATCCATTTTTGCCATCCTCTCCGATGGCGATGGTCACCTACAACTGGATGATTCCAACGACCCATTTAATGGAGGCTTAAATTTAGTTGCCCATCCCAAAGGCAAGCCCATTCAGCGTCTTGCTTCCATGTCGGGCGGCGAAAAATCCCTCACAGCGCTCAGCTTTATCTTCGCCCTACAGCGATACCGCCCCTCCCCGTTCTATGCTTTTGATGAGGTCGATATGTTTCTTGATGGGGCAAATGTAGAGCGATTAGCTAGAATGATCAAACAACAATCGCAGCAGGCGCAGTTTATTGTCGTGAGCCTTCGTCGTCCCATGATTGAATCTGCCCAGCGCCAAATTGGTGTGACCCAAGCTCGTGGTGCGTTCACCCAAGTTTTAGGAATTGACCTAGTTCCACAAAGAGCCTCTTTGTGATTTGATGTAACATCTAACATGACTCGCGGATTAGGATTCGGGAAAAAATAAATGGCATCTGAAGCAATTCGCCAACGGTCTGACATTCTGGGTACGTTAGTGGTCACCCGTGATAGTGGAAAAAAACTTGGCGTAGTCAGCCAACTTTGGGTCGATATCGATCAGCGTGAAGTTGTGGCGCTGAGTCTTCGCCCCAACATACTTTATGGCACTCCCCAACCCATGCTGCTGACCAGCATTCGACAAATTGGTGATGTAATTTTGGTAGACGACGAAGATGTGATCGAAGAAATCGACACAGAAATTTACAGCAGCTTGATTAATTGCGAGGTGATCACAGAAACAGGTGAGCTTTTGGGGAAAGTGCGGGGCTTCAAATTCGATATAGACGATGGCAAAGTTACGTCTTTAATCATTGCCTCTATTGGCGTTCCTCTAATTCCCGATCAAGTTGTTAGCACCTACGAACTACCGATTGAAGAAATTGTTAGTAGTGGACCCGATCGCCTGATTGTGTTTGAAGGTTCAGAAGACCGCTTGATTCAGCTATCTGTCGGTGTATTAGAGCGATTAGGCATCGGTAGCCCACCTTGGGAACGAGACGACGAAGATGGCTACATTGCCCCAATGCGGTCTGAAAATCAGCTTGGAACGGGCTTACGAACCCCTGTGAATGCCCAAATTCGGCAGCGGGAGCCTGTAGTTCAAGAAAGTTGGGATGATGATAACTGGGGACAACCAGAACCCCGCCAAATCCGTCAGCAAGAGCGGCGTGCAGAACCGCTTTATTACGAAGACGAAGACGACGATGAGGACGAAGGCGATAACTGGAGCGAAAAAACCGCTGGCGATCGCTACCAGCGTGAACCCCAAGCCTCAACCCAGCCTTACACTGAAGGGGACTATGACGATGATTATGACGATCAGTACGACGCGCCGTTCGAGGATTTGGAAGAAGATGCCTGGGCAGATAAACAATCGGGTGGCTATGACGCGCCTCGTGTGAATATTCCTGAAAAAACAAAAACTCCTGAATACGAAGAGGAAGGCTACTAGCTGCAATGATGCATCCACATACAGAACTTCGATTCATTGACGAATCCATTGGTTATGGTGTGTTTGCAACTCAATTCATTCCGAAAGGCACCATTACTTGGGTTTTGGATGAGCTAGACCAGAGATTTGACGAAGCTCATATCATGTCTCTGGATTTGTTGCTGCGCGATCGCCTGCTCAAGTACTGTTTTCGGGACGAACATGGGCAATACATTCTGTGTTGGGATATTGCCCGTTATGTCAACCACAGTTTCAACTCGACCCTAATCGCCACCCCCTACAAATTTGAACTTGCAGCTAGAGATATTCTTCCTGGCGATGAAATCACTGATGACTACGGCTACTTCAACCTAGATAAACCTTTTCATTGCTTTCCTGAGCCAAACACGACCCGCACCAGAGTCATGCCCGATGACATGTTGCATTACTATCCTGAATGGGATCGTAAAGCCTCAGAAGCAATGCAGTGTTTTAACTATGTAGATCAACCTCTAAAGCACCTGATTGACTCAATGCATCGTGAAAAAGTAACCGCGATCGCTGATGGCAAAGCAGCGATCGACTCCATCCTCACCTGCTACTATCCAACTCCTAACCCATTGAAAGCTGCAAATTAAGGTCTAAGAAATAGATTGCACATTCTCTGTAATTTGCCGAAGAACAACATCGTTGTAAGATCTGCCTTGAAAAGCGAGGAACAGCATCTCGAAATGATGATTAATGCAGAAGTCATTGACAGCTTCAAGAACTCCATACTTCTTGAAATCAGACACAGAGAAAAATACGTAATCATTCACAGCGATTAGCCCATCAGTCTTTAATTTCAAGCGTGTAGCCTCCAGATCCCTTTTAGCTCCCGAATAGCTATGATCTCCATCCACATAGCTCCAATCAAAGTAATTTTCAGACATTGCCATTATGGTTGCTGCTGAGTCTCCAAGATGCACTTCAACTTGACCACTAGCAATGTTGTCTTTAAATTTTTCTCTGGCAATATTAACAGCAGTGGGGTCAATATCAATCAAATGAAGTTTAGATGGCTGGGTGATCTCAAGAATTGACTGCGAAAACTCACATCGCAGGATACCGATTTCAGCACATACAGCATTTTTGGGCATATACTCCAGCATCTTGAGTCGGTCTTCCAACAATTGACAGTTATGAATATGTTTCTTTTCCAGAGGATTTACCATCGACCATATCTGTCGTCGTTCTTTAACTGAGTAATCCTCAAGACAAGAACAGCCGATCGCTTTTCTGACAAGTTTTTTAGTGAATCTAACAACTCTCTCCAGAGTAAATGAGTTCATTTGCAACGCCTCCATCAATTCTAATCAGACTGTCCTGCGAGACATATTACAAGACTTTATCGATAGCAAGAGCGAAATATGCATCCCTGCTCCCTACCTTCAGCAATTGTGTGCCCATCTAGCCAAAACAGAGTACTTTGTAAGAAATCCTTTTTAAGCTGGGCATACTTGTCTAACGTAATCATAGTCGGCAAAATTGCCTGTTCAATCCAGGAGCTTTTCTATGCAGACCACTGCACCGCCAACCCCGCCAGAGTCTGCCCCACCGCCTCGCAGTTCGGGTTTTTCTATGTTGCGATCGGTGGGATCGCGTCTGTTCCTTTCCGTGGTGGGTGGCTCCTTAATTGGCTTGTTAGGCACCACTTATTGGTCATACCGCGAACTCACCCGGCAATCTGAAAACGAGTTGATTTCAAATCTTCAAGTCAAAGCCGAAAGTTTAGAAGGAGCATTTAACACCGTTGAATATTCCACTAAAACTGTTGCCGATGCACTACAAACTCTTTACCTCGCAGGTGAGCGACGGGAGCAGGTTTATGTAGACCTGATGCGGCGGTCATTAAAGACCTCTCCAGTTGGTACAGGGTTAGGCTTTGGGCAACCTCCTACAAGCCGTTTAATCCTGCCAAGTCGCCAGTTTGCCTATCCCTATGCGGTGCGCGACAAAAGCGGTCAAATCACTTCCAAGGGAGGAGAAAGTGATCCGGGTGATTACCAAAAGCGCTACTTTACCGAGCCGATCGCCGCTGGCAAACCCGTTTGGTTAGAGCCAGAATCCTACATGGAAACGACGCTTAATCCACCGCAACAACTCGTCAGCACTGCCTACTCCCTGCCCTTTTACACCGATAAGCAACAACTGCTTGGAGTGCTGAGCCAAGACTTGGAACTGGGCTTTTTAAGTCAAAAACTCAACGTGCCCGCCATGCGAGATGCAGGGTATTTTATTTTAATAAGTGCCGCTGGCAACCTACTTGCTTATCCCCCTAATCCTCAGAAAGCTCTAAATCTTACGCCCTTTCCTCAAATTAGTAACTATCAGGGTTTGTGGGGAAAAATTCAGACCAATTTAACGGCTGGCGAAAAAACTGGGGTGCTGCGCTGGAAAAATGTCGATGGCAAATCAGAATTTTGGGCGTATCAGCAAATTCCTAATAACAATTGGATTTTGATGGCACAAGTGCCAGAATCGGTCGTGCTAGGTCCTGTTTGGCGGTTTTTGGCAGCAGGAATTTTGGGAGCAGTGATTGGCGCATCCCTGGTTCAAGGTGTTGTGGTGTTTTTGTTTGTACGGCGATTAAATCAGCGGTTGCAGCCGATTATGGATGAGTGCAATCGCTTAGCAGAAATGAATGCTAAGAGTGAAGAACTGATGAGCCGAGAGGATGAATTGGGGCGGCTAACGATTTCCTTTTATGCCTTGCTGGGGCAGGTGACGGTGAATGAGCGGCGGTTGCGTAAAGAAACAGCAAAATCGGCGCAGGCACTTCAAGCCCTTCAACAAACTCAGGCACAGTTAATTCAGACGGAAAAAATGTCTAGTTTAGGGCAATTGGTGGCGGGTGTTGCCCACGAGATTAACAACCCGATTAACTTCATCTATGGCAATTTGCCCCACGCAACGGATTATGCTCAAGATTTGATGGGTTTGGTCAAGCTTTATGAGGCAACTTATACGACTCCTGATTCCGCGATCGCAAACTATCAACGATCTATCGACTTAGATTTTTTGATAGAAGACTTGCCAAAAATGCTGGAGTCGATGAGCATTGGAGCCGATCGCATTCGGGAAATTGTGTTGTCGCTCCGAAATTTCTCGCGGTTAGATGAAGCCGAAATGAAGCGGGTCAACGTTCATGAAGGCATCGACAGCACCTTGCTCATTTTGCAAAGTCGTCTGAAAAACACCACCGGACAAACCCGGATTGAAGTGGTCAAAGACTACGGAGAACTGCCACTGGTTGAATGTTATGTGGGACAGCTAAATCAAGTGTTCATGAATATTGTGAGTAATGCGATCGATGCATTAGAGCAATACAATCAGCAGCGATCGCCCGCAGACATTGCCGACGATCCTTCTATGATCACAATCTACACAGAAGTAATTGCTCCACAGAACTCTGATTCTAGATCATCCTCCCTGAGTGCCGCTCCTAAGGCAGTGTTGATCAGCGTTCGTGATAATGGGGCAGGTATTCCGGCTGCAAACCAATCGCGGCTGTTTGATCCATTTTTTACAACTAAGCCGATCGGCAAGGGAACCGGATTAGGCTTATCAATTAGCTATCAAATCGTAGTAGAAAAACATCGTGGGACGCTTAAGTGCATTTCGGAACCCGGAAAAGGCGCAGAATTTCGGATCGAGATTCCCGTATTACAAGAAAATGAAGTTTCTCCAGAAGCTTAATGGCTCAAATGAGCGTCAGCAGTAGGACTTGAACTAAGTGTTTTATGCAAGTCAGGTGAGAGCGATTGCGAAAGACACTGCTGCTGAACCTTCTATCATCACAATTCATATAATTTCTTTAAGAGTAGGCGGCTTGACAAATTGAGCGGCTCTAGCTAAATTGCAACTGTGCAACCAACGCAGTTGCAAACAGGAGGACATACACGATGATTACACTCTATGCTCATGGGTCTCCCAACCCTCACAAAATCAGCATTGCTCTGGAAGAGTTGGGACTGACCTACGAAACCAGAATTATTAATGGTAATAGCTCAACTTAGAGGGAATAAGGATTCCAGGGGATTTAAGGCAACCAGGATCGACTCAAAAGCAGATAAACCTTGGCGCTTTCCCGTATTGACAACAGAACGAACCGCCGCAAACAGATCTCTGCCCCAATCAGAGCCGAACCCATTGGTGAGCTTGCGAAAGATCACACTCCAACGGAGTGCTTGTTAGCTGGCGTTATTCGTGGCGGGATGGTGGAGTCATCTAAGAACAGAAATAAGTTTTCCTGCAATTTTCGATAACGGTTTTGGAGTCGAATCCCATCGGCTTGGATTGGCGACAGAGCCAGCCCTGCTTTGAGGTCTCGATACAACCGACATCGATATTGATACCGGGTAGATTGCGCCAAGTCTAACCACCGTCTTTGCAGAACAAAAGCCCGCAGCAGGAGCGTCTTCATCCTTGCCGAGAAAATCGTATCCCCGGCATCAATGCCATACTGACAATCTCGCAGTTGATCAGCCAGACACACTTGCCATGATTCGGCTGGATGAGTCTTTTGGGCACTGAATAAGTCTGAAACCCACACCTGAGGGCGATGACTTCCCAGGACTTCTTGAATCACATCACCCCCTCTAGATGGTCGAATGAGGTGGAAACACACTGGCTCATTCTGGAAAACCCATTCCCACTGGTTCTTGCCATTGACCCGGGCACTGGTCTCATCGCTACCCACCAGTCTTGAACTTCTCAATGCTTGGAGAATCCCATCTACCTCTGATTGCAGTTGAGCTTTGACCCGCGACAGTAAGTTGGCGATTGCCCCTTGCGACATCTCTAACCCAAACACTTCTGAAAGCATTTGGTTCATGCGACCATAGCTAATTCCATGGCTATAGCGCATCGTCGTCACTAACGCGGCAATGCGATTGCCAAATGGACTGCCTGGCTCCATGCCGACCGGGACTGCTGCAAGTTGCGCCGCTCCACACTGTGGACAACGACAGTCATAGCGTTCCACTCTCGTCACAATCGGCTCAATCGGTGGAATATCAATTTTGTCATATCGCTCCCTGATCTGTTGACCAGTCTCCCCCATCTCTGCCCCACAGCTTTGACAGTTGTTTACGGTCGCTTTGATGATTTGGTCTGGATTCTCACTCAATGGGCGACCATCGACTGCTCGACCCAAGCTTCCCGTCCGTTTCTGCCCACTTCCTTTCGCTTCACTCCTGACCTCGGCTTTGAAGCCTTTGGCTGGCGGCAAGCTTGAATTCTATGAGGTCTTCTTTGGTTTCTTTTTCTGTAGTTTTTGCAATTCTTCCCATAGCCTTAGAATCAAGACATCTTTTGCCTCGTCTGTGAGCTGCTTTAGGTCTGGAAGTTCTGTCATACCGCCACTCTATCGGTTTTTGCAGATTTGTCAATTTACCCCAGTTGAGCAATTACCTATTCTGGCGGTATGGGCTGCCTGTCACCCAAGAGTTATGCCAGTGAGCAAAACTCTTGGATGCCTTGCCAAATGATATCGCTGACATCAGTTAAGCCGTGATCGCTGTCGAGTTCAACCAAGGTCACCCAAGGGCGCGTTTCGGCAAATTCAATGCTGGTTTGCAATGGAATCACTTCGTCGTTTTTGCCATGAAACAACATGGTCGGCACCGATCGCAGCAATTCTGTTTCGCGATATTGAGCGGCATCTTCGGCAAACTGGTAGCTAATCGGCAGCATTTTCTCTGCGCCATAGTGATAAACGGGCAAAAAGCCTTCGGTTTTCCACTGTTGCACTTGTTCGTAGCCTAAGCGGGGCAACCAATGGGATAGAAACCCAAAAGCCGGAGCCAGTAAGATTAGTCGTTCAACTTGGGGCTGACGTTGCCCTAACCAAGCGGCGGTTAAGCCCCCAAAGCTAGAGCCGATCAGCGTTACGGGAGTAGGCGGAGCGGGCAGTTCGGCTTCCACTTGTTGCAGTTGGCGGGTGAGGCTAAGGTAGGTGAAATCGCCTTGGTTAAGGTCGGGAATACTTAAGGGCAGGTTGAGTTGGGCAAAGCGATCGCTGAGGTTTTTCGCTTTAACTGACTGTGGGCTGGAGGCGAACCCATGGAGATAAAAATATTGGTGCATTGTTTTTTAATTGAAGGTCATTCAAACCATAACCAATCGGTTTAGAGCTTGACTCTAACAATCCTCACAACGATTTTCAAATCAATAGACTACAGTCAGCGTGTCAATTAACTGAGCCGGAGAGGATACAGCGATCGCCCTTGCCAAACCTCAACAATCTTGAAGGGGCGATCGTGCCAAGATCGCCTGCGTGTTCAGTGCTGAGTTCAAGTGACGTTCACCTTGAATTGTGCAGGAGCCACTATTTTGATCACGCCGCCCCAAGCGCAGTTGCAGATGGCAGTGTTGGGCAAAGCTGGAAAGATGCCAACTTTTGTCTTCATCGCTCCTGGTGACCACGGAGCAACCG
>JBBSCL010000013.1:0-16241 GCA_038250345.1 Leptolyngbyales cyanobacterium | reverse complement strand
GCCGATTATTTATCAAGATCAACTTTGGGGGCTACTAGTATCTCATAATTCAGAAGCGCGTTTAATTTCAGAATATGAACTAGAAGCAGTGCAGATGGTAGTCGAGCAGCTTTCAGTAGCGATCGCTCAAAGCACCCTCCTGACTCAAGTCCGCGAAAAAGCTGGACGTGAAGCGATTATTAACCGTGTTGCGAACCTAGTGCATTCACTACCGACGATTGCATTACAACCAGCCCTAGAAGCGGCTGTCGCTGCCTTTAATGGCGTTGGTGGCAGGCTTTGCATTAGAAATGCAGCTTTTGATGTCCACAATAGCAACCTGACCAGTTTAACAGAATGCTTAATCCCAGGAAATAGTTGTATCAAGCTGTATATCTGTGGACAGCAACCTGTGATGCCAGAACAAACTATATATCCACTGATCGAGCAGTATAATATCTGGCACGAACACTACAAGTCTGGGAACTATGATGTTTGGGCGATTTCAGATATATACAACATTTCTGGCTTGCGAACTTTGCAAGTTGCTTTTCAACCAACTAAAATTCGCGGGATGTTGATGATCCCACTCCTGTATCGTCAACATTTGCTGGGCTACTTAAGTATTTTCCGCAACGAAATAGATACAGAAACTTTATGGGCGGGGCAGCATGACAGCGATCAAAGGCAACTGTACCCCCGGCTATCATTTGATCTTTGGCGCGAATCTAAAAAGGCTCAAGCTCAAAAATGGACTGATGAAGAGATTGATCTGGCTAGAGAACTGGGTAAAAACTTTGCTTCGGCAATTCAGCAGTATGAACTATATCAACAAGTCCAAACCTTCAACGATAATTTAGAAAAACAAGTTAAAAGACGCACAGTTGAGTTACAAAAGACAGCTGAACAACAACAAGCTGTATTTAAAGTGATTACCGAGATTCGGGAATCTCTTGACACAAATACCATTTTTCAAACCACTACTAAAGAGGTTTGTCAATTAATCAAAGCCGATCGCGTTTCTGTTTATCGTTTTGATTCTGATTGGGGTGGGGAATTTGTCGGGGATTTCGAGGCTGCTAGTCCATACTGGTCGAATGAGTCCGAACTAGGTATGAATATAATTTGGAATGACACCTACTTACAAGACACACAGGGAGGACGCTACCGCAACAATGAAACATTTGCAGTCGATGACATCCACAAGATGGGGTTTGCTCAGTGTCATGTCGATATTCTAGAGCAGTTTCAAATTTACGCTTTTGTGCTTGCTCCGATTTTTGTTGGGCAAAAACTTTGGGGTTTATTGGCAACTTATCAACACACTGGTTCCCGTCAATGGAAAGCCTCGGAAGTTAACTTTCTCAGTCAAATTGCGGGACAAATGGGCGTAGCACTCCAGCAAGCTGATTTACTCACTCAGACCCGACAGCAAGCGTTAGATTTGGAACAAGCAGCAGAACAACAACGCGTATTGTTTGAAGTTGTTGCCAAAGTTAGAGAATCTCTTGACTTAGATGCGATTTTTCAGACAACCACCCAAGAAATCTGTAAATCACTACAAGTAGATCGAGTTGCAGTCTATCGGTTCCTGGCTAATTGGAGTGGTGAATATATTGCTGAGTTTGTGGGTGATGGCTGGATAAAAGTAGTAGGTTCTGATATCAACACAGTTTGGGAAGATAGCTATTTGCAGGAAACTCAAGGTGGGCGATATCGTCACAATGAAAGCTTTGCAGTTGATGACATCTATAAAGCTGGCCACTCTGAATGCCATGTTACGGCTCTAGAGCAAATTCAAGCAAGGGCTTATGCGATCGCACCCATATTTGTCGGGCAAGAGCTATGGGGCTTGTTAGCAGCTTACCAGAATTCTGCACCCCGCCATTGGGAAGCCTCAGAAATTCAGTTCATCACTCAAATTGGCAATCAGCTAGGGGTTGCACTTCAACAAGCTCAATTGCATAATCAGACCAAGGAGCAGACCCAAAAGTTGACTCTAGCTTTGGATAATTTAAAGCAAACTCAAGCCCAACTGATCCAAACTGAGAAAATGTCCTCACTGGGTCAACTGGTAGCTGGTGTTGCTCACGAAATTAATAACCCAGTAAACTTCATTTATGGCAACATCAATCATGTCAACAATTACACCCAAGATTTACTCGGTCTACTAGACCTCTATTTGCAAAGCTGCCCCAATCCTAGCCCGGAAATGCGCGATCGCGCATTTGAGATAGACTTAGAATTTCTCATTGAGGATTTGCCTAAAACTTTATCCTCCATGCAAGTTGGGGTTGAGCGCATCCGGCAAATTGTCTTGAGTTTACGGAATTTCTCTCGCCTTGACGAGGCAGAAATGAAGCCAGTTGATATTCACGAGGGCATTGATAGCACCTTGCTAATTTTGCAGCATCGCTTGAAAGCAAAACCGGAAAGTCCAGATATTAAATTAGTCAAAGAGTACGGCGACCTTCCCTTGGTAGAGTGCTATGCTGGTCCACTGAATCAGGTATTTATGAATGTTTTAAGCAATGCGATCGATGCTCTAGAAGACTATAGTGCATCTCAATCAAAATCTCATAAAAGTCAGATTACTATTCATACTGCGATCAAAGAGATGAAAGGCAATTTAAAGAGCGTAGTAATTCGCATTGCGGACAATGGACCAGGAATACCCGAAGTCCTAAAAGCAAAAATTTGTGACCCATTTTTCACTACTAAGGCAGTAGGAAAAGGCACTGGTTTAGGATTGTCAATTAGTTACCAGATAGTTGTGGATAAACACGGTGGTGTGTTTAAATATGATTCTCAGCCAGGGTTAGGTACAGAATTTTGGATTGAAATTCCGGTGACACAAATCACCAAATCGTAGAAACCAAAAAGCCCGCCTCAGAATGAATTCTGAGTCTAATAGCGAAAGTCGTCTAAAGACGACTGAAAAAAGGTTAGGAACGCAAATTTAATAACGTGCAATTCTTATTTAACTTGGAATGGTGCGTTACGCTCCGCTAACACACCCTACTTTTGCACTTTATTTAATCCACATTCCTTATAGTCCAATACGGTTCAGTTAAGCCCGAAATCTTTGGTAGAGACGCGAAATTTCGCGTCTCTACAAGGGTTCTGCATAACGCATATTTAATTTCTGGAGAGGTCTAATGGTTTTGCGAAATTTGCGTTAAAAAACTTTACAGCGTGTCCCATTTTGCAGGTATCACGGCTGAACTTTAAATAGGTGTAACGGTAGTTAAATAATCAATGCGATATATCATCCAAATCTGAATCAAGAGATTGAAAATGGGAAACCTAAGCGTATCCGCTCGAAAATCATGTAGTGATGAATCAGATGATCAGCGATCGCCCCATTTTATTTGAATCCAATCCTCAACGCAATGATGACTTTTGTTTGTCAGAGATGGTTGATCTGATTGCTGATACATTCGGCATTCAGATCCAACCACAGTATAAAGATACATTAAAGAAAAATCTTTTCACTCGCACTCGGGCGCTGGGATTATCTTCACTCAATGAGTATCATCAGTTCTTGGTGGCAACAAATCAATTAATTCCCAGTGCGGTAGAGTGGCAAGAACTAATCTCTTTACTCACTGTCACTGAAACTTATTTTTTTCGGGATCAGGGGCAGATGTCGCTGCTCAAAAATCAGCTGCTCCCAGAGTTAATCGAGCGCAGACGGGATCTGAGTTTAACTCACTGCAACCCTGCCAATGGACAATTTTATCGGCCGACATTACGGCTTTGGAGTGCCGGGTGTTCGACAGGTGAAGAAGCTTACTCACTTGCCATTATGGTGAAAGAACTGATCCCGGACTATCAGGCATGGGACATTCTGATTTTAGGCACAGATATTAATCAACCCGCGATCGCCCTGGCTCAACAAGGAATTTACAGCGATTGGTCTTTTCGGGCAATCACTCCAGAGATCAAAAGTCGCTACTTTCGATCGCACAAAAAAGGTTGGAAAATCGATCCTGCTATTCGAGCAATGGTCACATTTCAACCTGGAAACTTGATGCAGGATAACTATCCCGCTTACGCATCCAGCATTCACGATTTTGATTTGATTATTTGCCGCAATGTGTTTATTTATTTTGATTTTAACGCGATCGCACAAGTTATAGATAAGTTTTACTGCTCTCTAGCACCGGGAGGGTTTCTGCTCACAGGTCATACAGAATTACACACACACAAAACTGAAGCGTTTCAAGTCAAAAATTTTCCGCAATCTGCGGCTTATCAGAGGCATAGCGGACTCGACGAGAAGAGCAAAGACCTACATCCCCTAACTCCTGCTGCCAAATTTGAGAGCAGGGAAACCAAAATTTTTAACCCCTTTGTCCCAAAGTTGAAAACGGGCGACGACGTGAGTACAAACACTCAACAAACCCTTTTAGATACAGCCAAGCAATCGTTAATTCAAAAAGCTTATGCCGATGTCATTCAAATAGCGGAACAACTGATTGCTCTTGCCCCGCAACACTTTCAGGCATATTGTTTGATGGCAGAAGCTTACGCAAATTTTGGCGATTACTCTCAGGCAAATCAGGCGTGTCAGCAAGCACTCCAGATCAACCCATTGGCGATTGAACCCTATCATTTGTTGGCTCAAATTGCCGAAGAGCAAGGAGATCATCACAGTGCAAAATCCTTCTTAAAACGGATTATTTATCTTGCTCCCAGTTCTGTTAATGCTCACCTGGAATTGGGTTCTATATATGAACGAGAGGGAAATGAAAAACAGGCTCAAAAAATCTGGCGATCGCTTCTAGAAATTTTGCAAAATCTACCCCAAGAGCAAGCAATTGATTTCCATAACCAGCAAAACACTGCTGAATTAAAAGCACACGTTCTTAAGCACTTAAATTGAATTAGTTATGAACGATCAATCCTATTTAATGTTTAACCTCAATCACTCACGCTATGGCATTCCGGCTACATCTGTGCAAGAACTCTTCTTTCTGCCAGAAGTGACTGCGATCGCCGAAAGTCCTAGCACAATTTTGGGCGTGGTTAACCTGCGAGGGAAGTTTCTGCCGGTGATGGATTTATATCACCGCTTAAAACAAGTACGTCCCTCCTTTCAATTGACTGACAGCATGATTGTCCTGGAATGGCAAACTCAACGAATCGGAATCATTGTCAATCAAGTGGATAGCGTGCAAGCGATCGCGGCTGATCAAATCACTGCCAATGTCTGCGGTCAATCAAAAGAGAGTTTGCCAGATGGATTGGTGACTGGCATTGCCAACGTTGAGGAGGGCATCGTTACATTACTCAATCCTGAACTGTTGCTGCAACACGCTCTTATACAGACTACTCTCAATCCAAATTCTGATTTTAACAATATCTCAGTTAATGACGCACTAAAATACCCCTCTGATTCAGCCCTAAATCAGGGCTTATACGATCATTTCGATTCCCAGGAGCGACAGATTTTGCAAGAGCGAACTGAAACTCTGCGGTGTTCGATTGATGATGAAGATTCGGCGTTGCTCTTGCCTCTGGCTGTTGTGGGCTTGGGGGGTGAGTACTTCGGATTTGGCTTAGAAACGGTGCATGAGTTTACTGAGATTCACAAGATTACCCCGATTCCCTGCTGTCCGCCGCACATTATTGGCAACATTAACTTGCGGGGCGAAATTGTCACTTTAATTAACATTAATGATGTGGTTGATCTGCCCATGAATGGGGTGCGATCGCATCAGCAAGCCGTTGTGGTTCGTCTGGATCAACGAGTAGCGGGTATTGCCGTCGATGACATTTTTGATGTGACGTATATTCATCCCTCCCAAATGACTACGGCTCCAATTGCTCTGCATTCTGCCAAAGACGACTATCTCCAGGGTGTCGCACCTTATCGCGATCGGATGATGAGCATCATCAATTTGTCAAAACTGCTCACTTCAGAGGTGTTGGTTGTCAATGAAGAGGTTTAATAAGTGGTCGTGCAAAATCAATTATCTAGTTCAGATAGGGAACTCTTAACAGAGAAGGGATATAGGGATTTTTCAAATCCCTATATCTAAATATTTATGGGTAGGTATATGCAATACAATTTCAAGCTCGGTCGAGTTGTTACCTGTGGGTTTGGTTCGGTATTTGTGGTCATGATTGTGATTGGCATTGTCTCCAAGCTCACGACCAACAAATTAGTGGAGTCCAATGGCTGGATCAGCCACACTTACCAGGTTCAGAAATCTATGGAGGATATTAGCAAGCTTCTGACCGATGCCGAAACCGGACAGCTCATTAGTGTTGTTCTTTATTGCCCGTGAAATTATGCAACCGATTACTCAGGTTGCCAGTGCGATCGCAGCTTCTACAACTGAAATTGGGGCTACGATCGAGCAACAAGAGCGCACTGCCAATCAACAGGCAGCCTCGGTCAGCGAAACCACCATCACAATGGACGAACTCAGCGCCTCTGCTCAACAGTCTGCCCAGCACGCATCCACTGCCTCAACCAGCGCTCAACAGGTCTTAAATTTGGCAGATCAAGGGAATGAATCACTGACCCGCACCTTGGAAGGAATGGCAGCCTTGAGCCACAGAGTCAGTGCGGTAGCAGACCAGATGCTGCGTCTGAACGAACAAACCAAGCAAATTGGCAGTATTTCTGGGTTGGTGAGTGACCTAGCAAATCAAACCAATATGCTAGCGCTAAATGCGGCAGTAGAGGCAGTCCGCGCGGGCGACCAGGGCAAGGGCTTTGCAGTCGTCGCCGCCGAAATTCGCAAACTGGCAGACCAGAGCAAGAAATCGGCTGAAAAAATTAATGTGCTGGTCAATGACATTCAATCCGCCATCAACTCAACCGTTGTGATGACAGATGAAAGTACAAAAACTGCTCAACAGGGGGCAGCAATAACTAAGCAGACGGTGGAGGTCTTTACCAGTGTCACCGAGTCCGTCAACCGGATGGTGTTGAATATTCAGCAAATCTCGCTAAACGCTAGCCAGCAATCCGCTGCGGTTCAGCAAATTTTACAGGCAATGAATGCACTCAATAGCTCTGCTAGAGAGACAGCCATCGGCATCAGTCAGACTCGCGTTAGCACTCACCAACTCAATGATGCAGCCAACAAACTACAGAGTGTTGTGTAATCTTCCCTTGATGCAACAAAGATGCGAGTCGATGCAACAAAGATGCGAGTCGATGCAACAAAGGTGCGAGTCGATGCAACAAAGGTGCGAGTCGATGCAACAAAGGTGCGAGTCGATGCAACAAAGGTGCAAGTCGATGCAACAAAGATGCAACAAAGGTGCAGGTCAAGAGACTTGTGTATATATAGCGGTTCCCATTCAGATGCGGTACAACGTTATATCCCAAGGTGTAGGGGCACGGCATGCCGTGCCCCTACGGGTGTACCTCACGTAAACGAAAACTGCTATACCGTAGCTTGACGCATGGGGTCAATCTAAAATCTAAAATCCAAAATTGTGTGATAGCAATATCTGGAAATTCTTGAACTCGTTCACTCACAGGACATAACAACATGGAAAGCAAGCGAAACTGGAGACTAAGATACTGGATTATTGGCGGGTATGCCGTTCCTGTACTGGCATTGTTAGTTTCTGCCGGAGCGACGGTCATTAATATCAACACGGTAAACCAACGGTCAGAAAATTTACTGTCTTCTTATGAGATTAATTCCACAATTGCTGATTTTGCTATTAGTGTGGAAGGTGGTTCTAAGTCAGTTCGGGGCTATTTGTTAGAAAAAAATCAGCAATCGCGTGAAACCTACGAAGAGGATCAAAAGAACTCCAGGAACTTTCTAGCAAAACTGATCGCACTTGCCAGATCAAAACAGGAGGGACAATCTTTAACCAAACTGGATGAACATCTGAATAAACTGCTTGCTTTTGAAGACATCCTGATTGCAAAGGTGGATCAGGGCAAAGTCAAAGAAGCCATTGAAACCTGGAGCAAGGGAAATGCCCGCACTCTGGTTCAGGATGTCGTAGACATGATTAAAGAAATGCAGCAGCGAGAAGATCAGGCTTTTGCAACTGCCGCCAAACAGCAGCAAGAGGCGCTCAATGCCCTCAAGTTCACGGTAATGTTAGCTAGTGGACTCTCCCTGGTGGGATCTGTTTTGATTGGCTTCTGGGTCATTAGCCGCACTGCGCGCCAGATAAACGCCTCTGCCAGCGCGATCGCGGCTTCTACAACCGAAATTGCGACAACTATCGAGCAGCAAGAACGTACCACCATCCAACAAGCCAGTTCTATCAACCAAACCACCACCACAATGGATGAATTGGCGGCTTCTTCGCGCCAGTCTGCCGAACAAGCAGAAGCCTCAGCCGCAGGAGCGCAGCAGGTGTTGTTGCTGGTAGACGGTCGCACTCAAGAGGGTCAGTTCAGCCAATCGAGTTTGCGTGAGAAAGTCGGCGACATTGCCACCCAAATTCTCCATCTAAGCGAACAAACCAATCAAATCGGCACGATCTCCACCCTGGTTAGTGACTTGGCAAGTCAAACTAATATGCTGGCGCTCAACGCGGCAGTGGAAGCGGTGCGAGCCGGGGAAAATGGCAAAGGCTTTGCCGTTGTTGCTGCCGAAATTCGCAAACTGGCAGACCAGAGTAAGCGATCGGCTGAAAAAATTAATGTACTGGTCGTAGACATTCAAAAATCGACGAATTTCACCGTTATCGTGACTGGTGAAGGTACGAAAACCGTAGAAAAGATTGTGGATGCCATCAAAACCATCGCGGTGAATGGTCAACAAATTTCCCTTACTTCCAATCAACAGGCGATCGCGGTGCAACAGGTGGTAGAAGCCATGAACTCGCTCAACATTGCCGCCAGAGAAACCGCCTCTGGCATTGGTCAAATTAAAGTCGGCACCCAACGACTGAATGATGCCGCCCAAGAGCTAAAAGCCGTTGTTTAAACGAGTCAGCGCAAGCACTCAAGGCAAGCATTTAGTCAACCCCTAACTACTTAAAACTATGATGATCGATGATGAAGAACTGAGAGACGTTTTCAAAGTAGCCAGCGAAGAACACCTGCAAAATCTAGATGATGGATTACTGCATCTGGAAAACCATCCCGACGATCTCGCTGTCCTGGAAGCCTTGATGCGAGAGGCGCATTCTCTCAAAGGCGATGCCAATATGTTGGGAGTTAAAGATGTAGGCACTCTGGCACATCAGATTGAGCATATTTTGACTCAACTCAAACAGCAAGAAAACCCTGCGTCCTCCTTGGGCAATGGTACAACAGACTCACCCTATGAACGCCTTGCTCATGCGATCGCCGCCATCCGCAAACTCGTTCATGAAGCCGTCACCGGAGAACCTGCCAGGGTTGATACCTTTTATGTACTGGCCGAATTGATGGGAGGGCAGCAGGGGAAAGGGGGAGATTATCCAAGTCAGGAACCAGAAGTCAACAGTATTAAAGTCATAAATCCAGTAGAAAACAATACTTTTGATAAAAATCAAGAGCCAAAGGAAAACAGATCAATCCAAAATCGTTCGACTGAGCCAAGCCGAAGTCCAAAATCCGAAATTGCTCGACTGAGCGTACCCTTACAGGGAAGCAAGCTATGCGTAGCGTCTCGGAGAGAAGCCGAAGTCCAAAATTCCCACACCCCCACGAATAGCTACCGCATCGAAACTATCCGCGTTGGCACTCGCCACCTGGATACGTTGATGACGCAAGCAGGGGAGTTAACTGTAACCAAACTTCGGATTGCTCATCGGCTGGGAGAAATTGAGGCGATCGCCAATCTGTGGGAAGAATGGAATCGAGATTTATTCACTAATCGGTTTGCGTTCAGGCGAGAGCAACAAGGTGATGTCGCCCTCCAACGTCTGGAAACTTTTCATCATCACTCTGAAGAACGATTAGAGCAATTGGGTCATTTGGTGAAAACTTTGCAGAGTTCCCTTTCAGAAGACACAACCCGACTGGAACAACTAAGTAGCGATCTAGAAGAGGGTATTCGTACCTTGCGATTGCTGCCCTTTGCAACGATTTTCAACCTCTTCCCTCGGATGGTGCGCGATCTGGCGCAGCAGCAGGGAAAATTGGTGGAGTTGATCACAGAAGGCAAAGACACCCTTGCCGACAAACGCCTGTTGGAAGAAATGAAAGATCCGCTAATGCACATTCTGCGGAATGCGATCGATCACGGGATTGAGTCACCACAAGAACGGGAACGGCTAGGAAAACCAACAACGGCAACGATTCGGCTCAAAGCTTACCAAACTCCCACTAACATTGTGCTGGAAATCAGCGACGATGGCCGGGGGCTTGACCTAGATAAAATCAAACAAATAGCGGTGAAGCGGGGCATTTGTGGGGAGGAAGAATTAGCTGCAATGACTCCCAGCCAGATCCAAGCGTTGATCTTCGCACCGGGGTTTTCAACAGCCCCCCTGGTGACAGAAGTATCAGGACGGGGTGTGGGGTTGGATGTGGTGCAAACCAATGTCGAGAAATTGAAAGGTACGATTGAGGTAGAATCGTTTCCTGGACTGGGATGTACACTGCGTGTCAATCTCGGTATCACCTTGGCAACCGCCCATGTCTTGATTGTGCAAGTGAATCAAATGCCTTACGCCATCCCAGTAGAGTTTGTACAAACCGCTTGCTTGATCAAGTCAGAAGAGATTTTTCCCTTGGAGGGACGTGACACAATAATTCGGGATAGCCAACCCATTTCGATAGTGCAGTTGGCTGATCTATTAGAACTGCCCCCGATGACATCTGGATTAACTCAAGAAACGGTACTTTCCTGTATTATTCTTCAGGTTGGGCAAGCACAACTGGGTGTAGTGGTAGATGCCTTAGTGGATGAGCAAGATGTAGTGATTAAACCCCAAAGTCAGTTGCTTAAACGAGTCCGTAATGTTTCTGGAGCAACAATTTTAGGCACTGGAGATGTGTGTATGGTGCTGAATCCCCAGGATTTGGTAAAGTCAGCCCGATCGCGATCGCAGTCCATCTCTTCTACCCAAACTCCTCAACTTACGCCTACAAAACCAACCGTTTTATTAGTGGAAGATTCTATTGCCACACGCACGCAAGAAAAGCGGATTTTAGAAACCGCAGGTTATCAAGTGATTACTGCTGTGGATGGTTTGGATGGATTGAACAAACTGCGATCGCACACCGTTGATGCTGTTGTCAGCGATGTGCAAATGCCAAATCTCGATGGCTTGGGGTTAACTGCCAAAATCCGCCAATATCAGGAATATAGCGATTTACCAATTATCCTGGTTACTTCCCTGGCCAGCGATGAAGATAAACGTCGGGGTGCGGAAGCCGGAGCCAATGCCTACATTATCAAAGGCAGCTTTAATCAAGAAGCTTTGCTGTCAACTCTCCAAAGGTTAGTGTAGTGGTTTTCGGATCAATGAAGAAAATTTTTTTCGTAGGATGTGAACTTACTCTCAACCAATGAAAAACTCTGCCCCAATTCGCGTCTTTCTGGTGGAGGATTCCCTCGTCGCCTTAACCATCCTTAAGCGGATTCTGGCGAGTTCCTCGGAAGTGAATGTGGTGGGAACTGCTCGCAATGGCGTGGAAGCATTGGAGCAAATTCCAGCCGCACAGCCTCAAGTAATCTGCACCGATCTACATATGCCTAAAATGGATGGACTGGAACTAACCCGGCGGATTATGACAGACTATCCCCGTCCTATTCTGGTGATCAGCGCCTCCGTCAACACCCAAGAAGATTCCCGCAATGTTTTTAAACTGCTACAAGCGGGTGCTTTAGATGTTTTTCCTAAACCCAGCATCGACTCCCTTTCAGACTATGAAGAGGTAAAGCACGAATTAATCAACCGGATCAAAGTTCTGGCAGGGGTTACAGTCTTTACTCGACACACTTCCCGAACTACGACGGTAGAACCCAGAAAGCATCCTGTTAGCCCCAAAAGTCAGTCAGAACCATTTAGCCCAAAACCTGTCAGTAACTCGCAATTCCCCATTCGTAATTCGCCGTTCTCCCTGCCCAAAGTCGTGGCGATCGGAGCCTCCACAGGCGGCCCCCAGGCATTGTACACGATCCTAAAACAACTACCTGCCAACTTTCCCGTACCCATTCTATGTGTCCAACATATCAGCGAAGGATTTCTGCAAGGACTGGTAGATTGGCTGCAAGGAGAATGTTTCCTGCGGGTGACGATCGCCCAACCGGGGGAATTTCCCAAGCCGGGTACCGTCTACTTTGCTCCCGAACGACAACACCTGCAACTCGACACTCAAGGGCGATTAACCACCGTCAACACCCCTCCCGTCTCCGGGCATCGTCCCTCTGTCACAGCCTTGTTTCAAGCCGTTGCCATCTGCTACCCGCGATCGGCGGTTGGTATTTTGCTGACTGGCATGGGACGAGATGGTGCAGATGGATTACAAGCGATCGCCCAAGCCGGAGGCACCACCATTGCCCAAAATGAACAAACCTGCGTTGTCTTCGGGATGCCCAAAGAAGCGATCGCTCTGGGAGCCGCCCAACATATTTTGGCGATCGGCGAAATTGCTCCCATGTTATTGAATCGAATCTGCTACATCAACTCTAAACATTCTTAGACATCTTTCGTCCATTTGACGCTATATCGTCTGTGTAATATCTGTAATCAGGAGCTAATAAATTTTCGTACAGCTTCGCGCAATTGTTCAGCATCAAAAGGTTTGATCAGATATTCTGTTGCACCCGCCAGATGCCCCTTCACCCGGTCGAAGGGGGAATCTTGAGAAGTCACCATAATCACAGGCAAATGCTGAAACTGGGGTAGGCTTCGCACTGTGCGGCAAAACTCCAACCCATTTACATCCGGCATCTGCACATCCAATAGCAAGACTGAAATCCGTTGATGATAAATGATCGACAAAGCATCAACCGCGTTAGCGGCTGTCATCACCTGATAACCAGGTTCTAAGGCTCGTTTAATCAGTTGATGAATCACAGGGCTATCATCAAGCGCGAGAATAATCGGTAAGCTTGTCGTACCATTTGACATACTTTAGAGTCGATGAGTCAATCATCGTTGGCGTTTACCCTAGCATTCCCAAAGGAAGACTTGAACAATTGATATTTTATAGTTTTCTATACACTTCAACTACTTTTAACCAGAGGTTCAACCGGAATTTGAATCCAGAACTCGCTCCCTTTCGCCAGTTCTGATGAACATTGCAAAATGCCGCCGTGTTTTTCAACCACAATTTGATAGCTGATGGACAGTCCCAACCCGGTTCCCTTGCCGATGGGTTTAGTGGTGAAGAATGGATTGAACAGTTTTTGCAGAGTTGTTTCTGTCATCCCAGAACCGTTATCTCGAATCCGAATCACTACACTATCTGCGTGGGAGGGTTGGGATAGATCAGAACTACCCGATTTTTGTCTACTAATCAGTTCTGTTTCAATAGTAATGATCGGATTAGGCGTTTCATCTAAGGCATCGATCGCATTACCCAAAAGATTCATGAATACTTGATTCAATTGCCCCGCATAACAATCAACACGCGGTAAATTTTCGTATGCTTTAATCACCTGAATCTCAAATTTGGCACTGGTTAATTTCAACCGACTCTTCAAAATTAACAACGTGTTGTCAATCCCTTCATGGATATCCACAGGTTTCATCTCGGCTTCATCCAGGCGCGAGAAGTTCCGCAGAGACAGAACAATTTGCCGAATTCGTTCTGCACCCATTCGCATCGACGACAATAAATTCGGCAAATCTTGCATCAAGAAATCAAGATCAATAGTCTCTATCTTTTCCTGAATAGCATCAGTTCCATTGGGATAGGTTCCTTGATAAAGATGCAATAGTTCCAGTAAATCCCGAACATAGTCGGTTGCATAAACAATATTGCCGTTAATAAAGTTGACCGGGTTGTTGATTTCGTGGGCAATTCCGGCCACCAATTGTCCCAGGCTCGACATCTTCTCTTGCTGTATCAGTTGCATTTGGGTTTGCTGTAACTGGCTCAGGGCGTTCCCCAGATAGGTGGCTTGAGTTTGGGATGCAAAGGCGGTTGCTCGTGTTTGGGCAAGTAGTTCTGCCTGATCAAGAGCGATCGCTACTTGATCGGTGACAGCTTTAAGTAACCGGACTTCGCTATCAGTCCATTGGCGCGAACCGCGACAGTGATGGCAAACAATAGCACCCAATTGACCAGAATGCGTTCTCAGTGGCAGCAATAGCACCGAGGTTACTGCCAGTTGATGCAGCAGGGCGCGATCCTCCAAGGTGAGTGCTTCTGAGGTAGTAGAAACATCCTCAATCCGTAGCATATCTAGATTTAGGATAGTTTCTGCCAGAACGGAGCCATGCCCAAGGGAAAGTTCTCCTAGCGCCATCTGAATCTCTGGGTTAGTCGCTTCGTGAGTCACCATAAAGTTGAACTGATCTTTGTTGGGGAGACACCACACAAAGTCACAGCGATCAACTTCCAACAGAGTATGAATTTCATTCACCGCAGTTTGTAAAATCGTGTCCAGATCCAGAGAATTACGAATTTGATTTGCCAGATTAAACAGAATTGAATCTTGTTGACCAACCAATTCCTGAGTAATCAATTGGTGTTTTAGTTGTTTGATTTCCGGGATCATTTGACGCAGCTTTGTGGTGTTGCGCTTTAGCTCCAATTGTGCTGTCACTTGGTGGCTGAGTGTCTGCAATCCCTTCTGTTGTTTTTGGCTCAGATCACGCGGTTCAAAGTCCATGACGCAGAGTGTACCCAGGACGCAACCACCAGTCGTTACCAGGGAGACTCCGGCATAAAACCGGATATTGGGAGCATTTATAACGAAGGGATTAGTGGCAAAGTGGGGATCAGCCAAGGTATCTGGAATCACAAATACATCTGACTGGCGAATTGTGTGGTTACAAAACGTGAGGTCTCGGCGAATTTCTGTTAATGTGATTCCCACTTTAGACTTAACCCACAGGCGATCAGCTCCGATAAAACTCACCAGTGCCATTGGAGTTTGGCACAGATCAGCTGCCAGTGCTGTCAAGTCATCTAATGCCTGATTGGGTACAGTCTCCAAACCCTGAAACTGATACACTGCTTTGAGTCGTGTCAGTTCGTTGGTGCAGGGCATCGTTGTGCAGGAGAGGATGGAATCAAGTAGCAATTCAGGCATTTTCATAGTTTTTTAATTGGGGGGAGAGAATCATTGGAACAGAAAACCGGGTTAAGGTTAAAAGTCTTATCATGTAAGGATTTTATTGAGTAGTTGCTTGGCGATTATCCAAGTGAGCCAAGCAACCACTCAACGAAAAAACAAGGGTTTCAGCGCCGAAAACCTTTTGTAGTGTTCATGCAAGGTCGCTGATCCCAGTTTTCTGTTCCAATAATACTTAATGCCCTAATCTGGTTATTTAGTTTTCTTGTTTGGTCTACTATTATACTCACAGATTTCAAGGGCAGTCACCTATATCTAGTCCATCTGTGACGCACTCCGAGCCGATGGCGACTTTACCGGTATTTCTATCAGTTTCGGCATTAAAAGCGGCTACCAGTTCAGGACTAGCGATCGCAATGGCGCTTTCATGCCATTCATGGCGCGCTTCCCATCAATTTCAACTTATCAATCGCAACCGCTACAACCCGGATCATGCCGTTGCTTGATCAAATTTGCTGATGATTGCAGGGCGCTGACAAAAAGCGGGTATATGTACGCCCCTACTTATGTATCTGTATTAGGTATTTTGGGAAATGGGATGAGTCAATCCAGTTGACTTACTATAGTTAAGCTCCACAGATGATATGATATTTTTACTCAATGCCACAGCATTTCTGATCAATGGTCGGCACAATTATATCCTTTATATTCATCCCAAGACACAGTGCCATTGATGCGTCTATCTTCTCTAGCTTCTTTAATAGCTTGTGTATCTTCCTCATCTTCTATATCATCAATTCTTTTTAAATCCGCGAGTATTTCATCTAAAATACTGTCGTATGCTTGGTTTAACAACACGTTGATAGCTTCAATTATTTCTTTTCTTTCTTGTTGAGTTTTCATTTTTACTTACCTCATTATTTTTACTTTTTCTGTCACCGTCTTTAGTTTCACCTAAAGACATCTCATCATTATCAATACAGGGTTAGCGCATCTCAAACCCTATTGACAGTTGGATTCTAGGAGAGAGTTGAGTTTGAGAAAGCCGCCGTCAAGACGGAAAGCATATACTGATCATTCATAGCGGCTCGCCGAGACTTTTGGCGAATACTGCGGCGGAAAGAAGATTCTCGTTCTAAG
>JBBSCL010000012.1:0-16800 GCA_038250345.1 Leptolyngbyales cyanobacterium | reverse complement strand
TCAACATGAACGTACTTCAATGGCACTCAGGCTTTCTATCCAAAAAAGCATTGCTCTGTCACTTATCTGTGCTTAGCTTTATTGCTCCCATTGCCCTGCCCGTAGGTATTCTGGGCACTGCCCATTCAGCAGAAGCTCAAGGCGTTGTGATTGCGCGTGGAAACCCGGGACGGATTGTACCCAAAGTATTGGATATGCTCACAGCCGCCTTTGGGCTGGGCTCTGCGGTGATTGAACATCTACCGCAAACTTCTACCCGGTCTTCGCTCAACTCACGGCAGCTATGGCTCATTGAGGCAGTGAGATATGAGGAATATATGCACTATCAGCAAACAGGTGGCTATTTGATTCCGTTTACTCCCCAAAACCTGAACGTTTTAATGTCTAGGGTCGGGGCATATTCCAATGAAGCTGAGTTCGTTGCAACGGTGATGTATTACTTTGGCAGTCGCTAAATGTCATACGATCGCTTAGCAACTCGCATATACTCTAGGATTTTGCTACTTCAAAGCCTGGTCACACGTTTTATCACTAAACACAATTGCAGGGTAGCAGGGCAGTTCCAAAAACTGCCCTTTTTGTTGATATAGCTTTGTTATTTTCAACAATATTTACGTATGATTTCAGTTCTGAAGTTGACTGAAAACAGGCATGAATAGACCGATCCACACCTTTACTGTGTTAGTTGAGCAGGCATACCTTGCCGCTTCAGCCCATCACTTATGTGTGGAGAGAATCATGAAAACCTATTGTGTGTTTCTATTAATCACTTCACTTTTATTGCCTCAATGGAGCAAGGCACCTGTATCGTCTTCAGCGCAGGCTGTTGAATTATCGAGTAGCGTCAAGCACTCGGTGCTAACTGCTTATAAACCACCACGCGTTGGTGTTCCTGGTCGTCGAGAGGGCGCAGGAACGCGTTAAAAGAGTTGGTAGCGCACTGAAAAATAAATGCCGTTGTCTTGCAATGAGTTACCCGCATTGTCGATCGACACCAATGGAATACCATAATCGACGCGAACATCAAGTCCTGGGCTAACCAGCCAGCGCAATCCTACGCCTAAGCTGGCGATCGTCTGTGGTGATGGATTGCTGCCCCGATTATTCCAGGCGCTACCGACTTCCACAAACGGTGTGAGTTGCAGAATGTTGGGGTTCTTAGTGAGCGGAAACCGCAGCTCCAGTGAGCCTACCACACCATTGTCTGAAACTAATTCATTTTGTCGATAGCCTCGCACCGTATCGACTCCACCCAGGCTAAAGCGCTCCAACGACAGGAGAGAGTCAGGGGTTAACTGAGCCGCCACTTTACCAATGAGCACTACTCTGGGTGATAACTGTTGCACCAGTTGAAACTGCCCCAGCCAAGCGAAAAACCGCCCATCAGTGCCTAGATCATTCACTGTGGCTCCAAAGGCGTTGATACCGAGGCTGAACTGCGATCGCACGGCTAAAATGCGAGTGCCACTGCGTTTCGTCCAGTCCTGCGAGAAGCGAATGACCGTTACTTTTGATTCACCTTCGTCTGGACCTTCTGAAAACGAGAATGGAATATCATCCAGAATAAATGTCTGGCTGCGGCGGAGATCGAGTGCAAGACCGAGTGCAAATTCACTGCTGGGCGATCGCTGCAATGGTTGACGGACGCTCAAGGACAGAGTGCGGGTTTTGCTGCGAATGCCCAAATCTTGAAAGGGTTCTTCAATAATTTTGCTGGAGTTATTGCCATAGCTGATGCTGGCAGTGCCATTCAGCGCATTGAAGGGTACGGCATAGCTGAGATTGTAGAGATTGAGTGAGCCAGTAGTGCTGTAGTTAGCAGCAAGACGATCGCCCAAGCCGATAACATTATCGTGAGACACAAAGAGACTGCCAGCAAGGGAGCCAATGCTGGGGGATTGGTCGTTGGCGATCGCCACACTCGCATGAAACGGGGGTGCCTCTTGCAGCGTCACGCGCAAACGATTGCGACCAGGCGCGCTGCCAGCAGTCAATTCAGCATTGACCTGAGCAATCAGCGGATCAAGCTGCAACAGTTGCAATGCTTCTTCTAACCGTTGTCGTTTGAGTGGTTTTTGGGTTGCCCGCTCCAGACGACTCCGCACGTAACGTTCCTGCAAACGAGTCAAGCCGCCAATTTCAATTTGCTCTAAAAAACCTTCGACCACTTGAATGCGAACAATACCCTGATCCAACGCCTGGTTGTTCAGCAAGAATGCGCCGGAGGTAATGTAACCTTTTTGGGGATTGTTTGGCTCCTCTGGATCATTGTAGAGTCGGGTGATTTCGGCACGTAGCTCTAGAAGCGTTTCAAACGTCGCCTGCTTACCCTTTTCCCCCTCATACTCTTTAATTAGAGCGTCAATTTCGCGCTGAAAAATGGTATTGCCTGTCACTTCCACTTTCTTGATGTCAAATTTGATATCAAGTTCTTCGCCACTAGGCACCGATGGTTTAGGCGATGGAGTAGGTGCCTCCAGGATTAGGGGTGAGGTAGGAATGGGCGTTACGGAAGGTGGGGTGGGAGTTTGGGACGGCGTTGGGATTGTTTGATCGATCGGTGGATTGGATGGAATGGTCACACCAGCAGGCGGAGAGGATTGGGCAGACACGATCGCCGCTCCACTCAATAAAGCGGCAAAACTGGTGATGAAAACGATCGCACTTCTCAAGGCTCGCACTCCCGACTCATCACCAGCTTCCCACTGGCTAACCGATAAATGCCCTGTGGCTCCACGATCGGATCGCCGGGTTGCCATGCTCCATTGGTTTGGGCTTGGGGGAGCGATCGCACTTCGCCTGTGGGAAACGGCGATGGCGGCGGATCACTCGGACGTATCGGCAAACCACCAGAACCTGTCACCAGAAACGTACCACTTGGCGCACGGTTTTTATCCCGATTGCGGACGATGCAGCTATTGGCTAAAAGGGTGTTGGGGTCTACGAACGCTTGAGAAAGTTCGCTCAGATTGTTTTCCACCAGACTCGTATCAAGCGCGTTAATCACCGTGAAACCCGAAGGACCAAACTGGGAACGGGTCGTAATGTCATTCGAGGTTAGAAAGTCCCTGGAGCGGCGAGCAATACCAAACAACCCAGTACTACCACTGTTATTACCATTAATGGTGATAATTCCTCCCGCACCGATGAATGACTCAGAACGGATGTTGCTGTTTCGCGAGGGAGCCGCAATGATGAACGGTGTATTAATGGTAATCTTCCCGCCGTCTCCGTCAGACAACCTCAAGCCAGCCGATGTTGAGACATTACTGTTGCGACGCAATAATAAATATTTATCTGCATTCAGTTCGATGTTGCCGCCTCTACCTGACTGAGTTGTCCCTTCGATCGAGCCGTTTCTATCTAAAACAGCTTTGCCAGTAGTGATTTTAATATCACCCGCCGCCCCTGATAGCCCATCATTGCTGACACTAACCGCGGCATTGTTTGTGATGAAGATGTTTTTGGCAAAAATGGTAATTGCACCACCTGTATCAGTGCTGCTTGCGCCAACAGCGCTAAAAATGCCACTACCCGCACCATTAAGCGACACAGTACCATCAGACTGGACAAAAATGAAGCCAGCAAATCCCTTCCCAGAAGTGGATGTTGATAGCCTAGAGGTATTGTTTGCAGAGAGTGAACCAGCCTGCACTACAATTCCACCAGCCGTACCTTCTGCTTTCTCTCCAACCTCACTAAGGATAAAGCTACTGTTTGTGAGTGAGAGATCCCCAGATGCTAAAACCGCTATCGCGCCTGCGTTCCCTTTGCTGAGTGTACTAGTAGTTAAAGCTGAATTGTCTGAAAGTGAGAGGTTTCCGGTTTGAATAAGAACAGTACCCTTCAGGCGATCCACACCAACTTGACCCGACAGGACATCAAAAAAATTGCCTGCAAACCGATCGGATTTACCTTCAGCGCCAAGCTCGATCGTACTAAAAATCGCCGATTCATTAGAGAGTGAGACCGAATCTGTTGCGATAACAATTACATTTCCAGCATCACCCTTTGCAGCAGGTCTTGTCTCTGATCCTGTTGGACCTCGAAGCAAGGTTTGCAATTGTCCCTTATTTGTAAGCACAAGTGAACCAGTGCTAATCAGAATGTTTCCGCCATTGCCCTCCCCACCGGGATCGATTGTGCTAAAAATCCTGCTGTTATCAAGAGAGACTAAGTTTCCATTAGTTTGTATTCGGACATTTCCAGCATCCCCCACTCCTGCAATGCTGGTGCCAATTTCTCCGTTGTCTCGAATAGAAAGAGAACCCGCAGTTACATCAATAAAGCCAGCGTTTGCCGTAGCATCTTGCCCGACATTCGCTTGTAAACCGCTAGCACTATTAAATGGATCGACTGTAAATCGAGTGCGTTCGTAGGCTTCTATTATATCTTTATCAGTTGGTTCTATTTCATTTCTCCTCTTAACGAGGTCTTGAAGAATCGCATCCTGTATTTGGTTGAATCGATCAAGGTGCTGAAGGTCTTGCCCAGCAATTGTGATAGCTCCGCTGGTTGTTACAGTGATGTTGCCTGCATCTCCATCTTTGTAAGCGACAGTTAAAATTTGCCCACCACCACTAAGGTCAAGCCTATCAGCATTGATTTTGATATCGCCCCCATTGCCACTACTGCGCGATCGAGCACTCAGGACGGCTGCATCTGCTATTTGCAACACGCCAGTCTCAACATCAATCAACCCACCTGCCCCCTTAATCACAATTGGTTGCTGAGTGATTGGATCGATCTGATTTTCGGTCGTGACAAATAGTCCGCTAGAGAAACCACCTGTTGGATTTCCATTAGAATCGAGCCCAACGTATGGAGCAATGCCAGATAGAGTGACTGAGGCAGAGGAACGGAGCGATGAATCTAATGGTCTTACATAAATACCACCAGCTTTACCAGAACCAAACGTCTGGGAGACAATTTCTGAACCTCCTGCTAAGCTAAGATTCTGTGTAAAGATGCCGATTGCTTCAGCATCCTTAGTGCCACTCGTACTTGCTTCGATTAGTCCGGCTTCAAACATCTGAACAGCATTAGCTCTTACGAGAATCGTGCCAGGTTTACCTAACCCATCTGGATCAAGAATAGTATTCAGGTCAGAAACATAGATGCCACTATTTGGAGCGATTGGGTCAATGGTAGTAAGCGCTCGATCGGCGGCGATATTTACTTGTTCGCGTGTTGGATTTGGAGGTAGAAAAGCAGCCGTCAACTCATCGCGGCGTGATAAATAGTTAGCATCTTTACCCTGGATTGTAACCGTACCACTTGCGTTAACAATAATGTTGCCTGCGACTCCAGTACTGTAGGTTGGAGCAAGAATCTGTCCACCGCCAGTGATGTTTAAATCTTGAACATTTACAAAAATGCTAACAAAATTGCCATTACCTGAAGCATCTGGACCTGCGTTGCCCTGACTTTTAGTACGAGCGCTTAAAACCCCTCCATTCTCTAAGTTCAGCGTAGAGATGTTATTGATAAGAAGCAAGCCAGCATTTCCTTTCGCCGGTGTAGGATTTGGGTTTTGAGGTGAAGCAAGTTCGTTTTCAGTTGTAACAAACAGACCACTGGAGAACCCTCCCTTAGGACTACCATCAAGATTAAACGCAATGTTGCCGTTTACATCCCGGACAAAGGGAGCATACCCCGATACTGTGATAGTCGAAGGTAGTGCGGGGTCTAGAGGCTCTACAGAGATATTCCCAGCATTACCAGCCGCAGTTGTGCGAGCTAGAATCTCGGAACCGCCTGTTGCTGTTAAAGTTTGAGTCTGGATGATGATGTTACCGCCTTCCCCTGATGCAGCTTTTATATTGTCTGTTGACAGAACTCCAACATCTGTTAAAACAATAGCTCTAGCTTTAACATTGATATTACCTCCCTTCTCGCCAGCCAGAGAACTGCTACTAACGCTAGCAATGCCACCAGGGTCACCATTGAGACCGCTTACAGAAAAGGTTCCATTACTATCAACATTGATGATTCCTCCCAAACGACCAGAGGAGTTAATGAGAGAGCCAGGAGTTAGAGTAATGTCTTTCCCCGCACGTAGAGTTACATTTCCCCCATTTCCAAAAGCTAAGGTCGTATTGCCTAATGCGAAAGGAGTTGGGTCAGCCCTAACAGTGCCATTGACATTGATATCCCCTTTTGAGTGAATATCAATGTCACCACCACCTAAAAAATCACCATTCACAAGGGCTTGACCCCTTAAAATCCCAGGAACGGTGCTAGTGAGTTGAATATCTCCACTCAACGATGAGTTGGGTTGGTATTGGTTGGTCAGCAACACCTTTCCTTTTAACGGAGTGTTACCAGTCCCATTTACAACGTCAAAAGGGGGAACAGCAAATAAAATTGTCCCAACTGAGATGCTTGCGCTTGTTGGGCTATTGGAAGCGTTAGCAGGCGGGACTATGTTGCCTGTAATTCCAAGCCCGGAGTTTCCAGGAGGATTGAAAGCTGTGGTGCCTGCTCGGATATCAAGCGTTGCTTGAGCTTGACCGTTGATCGTCACCACAGAGCCATTTGCCAAAACTACCGATTGCTCAGGCAAGCCGAAGGAAGGATCAGCGGATTGTATCCAGACATACCCTGGAATTGTGACGCTACCGCCAGCAAAAATATGTAAAGAGGCTCCTTCATACGCAAAGAACGCTACATCGCCTGAAGCACGAATCACTGGGTCATAGGGGCTGTACAAATTCCCTAGACCTGTATCAAGACGTTCAATCCGAAAAGTGCCTCCTGCGGTATAGTGAGCATCGCCACCAACGGTGTTGGCACTCCGCAACACCATATCGCCACCGGAAAACAAGCCGCTGTTTGGGTGATTGAGGGCAAAAATATCCACCGATCGATCGCCCTGCACCAGCAATTTCCCACCTGCTGACGCAATAAAGGGAGCCGTCACACTATCCCGAATGCGAAGGGTATCTTGTGCCTGTAGGGTTAAGTTGCCGCCCGATCGCACCTGCCCTTGCAAATCCAAATTGTCAGCCGATAAAGTGAGATCGCGCCCAGTAGTGAGGTTGCCAGAGTTTTGAATCGTTCTGGGTTGTCGTACCTGTTGGTCAAAAAACAAGGCTCCGGGCGCGATCGCCAGGAAGCTGCTGTTCTCCGGTTGGGTGGCGCTAAAAAAGCCCTGGGTGCCCAGCGCGATCGCATTGGCGGTACTGGCGGTAAACGAACCTGCCACATCCAAACTGGCATTGGCACCAAACACAATCCCGCTGGGGTTGAGCAAAAACAGATTGGCATTGCCCAATACACCCAGCCTGCCCAGAATTTCAGAGCGACTGTTGCCTGTCACGCGGCTCAGAATGTTTTCCACGCCTGTTGGATTGGCGAAATAAACGCCTCGTCCGGCTCCAACGTTAAACTGCTCAAAGCTGTGAAAAAGATTGATACCACGCAGTGCACCGCCATCAATGCGATCGCTGGGCACCCCTCGAATCACCGTGTTGGGTGCTACTACAGAGCGTTCGGTACCGAGAGAGGCATCGGGCACGACTTGCGCGGCAGCGCGATCGCTCACACTAAGGGCGATCGCGCCTAACCCACTAATTACACCAAGCCAACCGCGAGTTGTCATACACATTCTCATGGCAAAAGGTGATAGAGACTTTCCGCAAGTTTTTTTTTGCAAAAAGCAAAACTACATGCACTCTACCACCAGACCTTTTAACTGCCAAGTATCACTTAGCACTTCGTTGCGAAACCCGTTTTTAGGGTGCCAACTCAACTTCAGCCGCCGCTAAAGGTGTGACGACAAACACATGGGGAGTCGTAGGCTTTTGGTTGACAAAGCCATTGCTAAACGCTTTTTCGGTGTAGTGAATGCGCCAGCGATCGCCGTTTGCATCCTTACCTGAAGCGCTGGCAACTGATTCAATGCCATCGATGCGTAACTGTAACCGACCGTCTGGGCATGATCCAGTCGTAAAGCCAATCACCATCTGGGTTGTAAAATCCACTGCTGGTGCAGTCATAGGTTGAAAATTCAGATCAACCTGCGTGCTACTTTGCCAGAATCGTGCCCAAGCGTCAGCATCACGGAAGACAAACACCCTGGCAGTGGGTTCAACCCGATCGGCTAACGGCGTATAGCCCACATCCAACACTTGAAACGGAATTGCCTGATTCATTAAGATCACCATTGTAAAAATATTTCAGTTAATCAAGACAGTGCTACTCATGCTGCTCCAGCACCGATCGCCATTGCCCGTCGTACTGCCGAATCAGCATTGACAAACCCATTACCATACACCTGGTCATAGCCCTGTGCTCCCAGGTCATAAGATGTTTGAGACAGAATCCCTTTCACCTGACCAGCAGTTAAATTAGGATTCGCACTCCAGATCAGCGAGGCAACACCCGTCACATTTGGCGTTGCAGCCGACGTGCCGTTAAATTTCAAATCGTAGCCAAACTGTACGCCCGACGTTGACAAAGTAGCATTCGTGGCAATCACTTCGGATGGCCCCATCACGGTCAAACCATTGCCATAGTTAGATCCCCACCAACCAGGGTAAGCAATCCGCGTGCCCGGAGCCTTTGGCACACCATTCGTATCCTGCGTGCCCCAGGAGGCACCCACTGCAATCACGTTGTTATATTTCTGAGCCAGGGAAGATGGATAGGAAATGCCGTAAATATTTTCATTGCCTGAGGCAACCACAAAGAGTGTGTTGGGATTGCTGGCTACAACCTGCTCAAACGCTGGGTCTAGATCGGTACGTCCAGCCGAGCCAGGGAAACCCAAGCTCATGTTAATGACCAGATTTTGTTTGGTTTGGCTAGCGGTGTTAATCATCGTCTGACTGGCACGAGCCAACGACCAGGTTTGTCGATCGGGGCCAAACACATCCACGTGCAACACATCCGATCGCCAATTAATGCCGCTCATGCCAATGCCATTGTTGCTGGCGGCGGCAATAATGCCCTGTACATCCGTACCGTGCGAAGTGGTGCCATCCAGGTAATTATCTTGATAATTATTGCCGTAGACATAGGTGTTGGCAGCACGCAAATCGGGATGAAGCTTGCCGCTCAGATCGACACCCAGACCTGAATCTTCAATGCCAATTAAAATATTGCTGGAGCCAGTGGTAAACCGCCATGCGCTTTGCACATCCATCATTTGCAGATTCCACTGTTGGCTAAAACCTGGATCGTTAGGCATGACAGCAAGATTCAAAATGCCATCCGCAAAGCGAACTTGATCAATCCCTTCAAACAAAATTTGACTGCCATTGCTAAAACTGATGGCATCAAACACTTGCGCGCCGTTACCAGGATTGAAAATGACCCCACCCCGCGTGGCGGTTGCCAAATTGAAGGTCACACTGGTAGACAAAACGCCAGATAGATCAATAACATCGCGCCCACCTTTACCAAAGTCAACGTTGCCGTTGCCAGCGAACACGCTGTATTGAAAGCCTGGAAGGACGGTAAAGGTATCAGCGCCCAGGGTGCCGCCCACCAGTTGAATGGTCGGCTGGATGGCTTGTGGGGCGCTAGCTAAAGGGGCAATCGTGCTGTCTGGGGTAGCAAAGTCCAGCCATTGGCGTGTGGGTTGAGCCAGCGAGTCGGCCGTCAGACTGATCGCTCCATTTTGGGCTACCCAGGTGAGTTGATTCAAGCCAAGGCTGTCGGCTTCTAGCTGGTTTGAGTCTGCAACAGCGAGACTTCGGACATCGTTGGATGGGTCAAAATCAGTTTCAAGGTTGATAACGGCCAGATGACTGGAGTGGGAATGGAAGTTTAAGGATTCGTGTAAGCCGTGACTCTGTGCCCTAGCGCTGAAATTCAATCCTGTTGCATGGGCGTGAGCTAAACTTGACTGCCCTGCATCCGCTAGCGCTGTGTGAGTCTTGCATTCAAAACCGTTCATAGTGATCAACCCGCAATAACGTTGTTGCTTCCACAGTAGGAAAAGGCGTTGGTGGATAGGCATACCTTTTCTATAGACATGGCTGCACGTTTTGCTACAGCATTGGCTCGATCGTGTGACTGAACTTTGCTGAAAACTACAAGCTACCGTTGCAAATTCGTCACTGTTTTGCCGTTTGAAGTGCGCACACCGAAAGAAATCGGGTTTCTCAACGAGAGTCTGTCGTTTACGCTGCCAGCCAATGTCTAGAAACCCGGTTTCTGCATCGATTCAAATAAGAAGAAACATTGAAGCGGAGGCGATCGAGCCGTCACAGTGCTATCCAAGCAAATCGAAGTAGTATGGAAATAATTTCTCCTCTCTGCCAAAAATTAATATGACTCTGCAACTACCATCTCAACCGGGTAAGCGTTTGGTTTCCTTGAAGCCATATACTCAGACTTTTGCATTCCTATTTGGCTGTGTCTCAGTAATGGCTTTAACAACCTCAGTTGCCTTCGCCGCTTACAATCCTCCATCCAGTCCTTCTCAACCATCAGGTGCTACAGGCTCACTGGGTGGTAGAAGGTAGTTTTTTAGATCGTCTGTCGCTGCAAATCTGCTTTAAAGAAACAGTGAAGGGGGAGGCGATCGAGTAGAAATCGAGCCGTCACAGGTGATAAGCTGTCTAACAGAGAAAATTCTTGACATTAGTAATTTTCTTTGTAGAAAACTACAACCAGTTTGGCGGTTAGCTGTCTAGCGAAACCGATCGTCGCTTAGTAGTGTAGACGTAATTTCTCTCACCCCCAAAAAACTGTTATGGCTCTGCAACTACCGCCCCAACTGCATCAACATCAGCTTTACTTCAAGCCAAACGCCCGCCAAACGCTACCGTTCCTGCTTGGCTGCGTTTCAATGGTGTTTCTAACAACGTCAGTTGCCTTGGCTAACTATGTGCCGCCTGGTTCTTCCCAACCATCGTCCGGCTATGTCGGCTCGACGGGTACTAGAAGTGGTTCTGGTAATAAAACGCTAAACGG
Organism: Leptolyngbyales cyanobacterium; assembly: GCA_038250345.1. GTDB lineage: Bacteria > Cyanobacteriota > Cyanobacteriia > Leptolyngbyales > Leptolyngbyaceae > ULC077BIN1. The sequence continues at coordinate 5,874 of JBBSCL010000012.1, read as the reverse complement.
GGAGCTAACGGCCCTAGCACCGTTTAGCCATGCAGGACAAACGACTGCAACCCACCCAACGTTTGCTTGGTATGTTCCTGATGTAGAGATAGATTCAATCAGTTTTGGGCTTTACGGCTACGGTGGTAACGGCAAACCTAACCCCATTGGATCTCCCAGTCGTCTTGATTTGAGCGTGTTGCCAAATCAACGGCACATTATGCAATATTCGTTGCCGAAAGACCAGTCTGGTTTAACCATTGGTCAAAAATATCTTTGGGAGGTGACGCTTGCTTGCAAGTCATGTAGTGATCGTAAAGTGCAAATACTACGGACAGACATTGAAATTGTCGCGATGCCAGCCATGTTGCAGACGGCTTTAGCAAAAACCTCCGATCGACTGCAGCGAGCCAATCTCTACGCTAAGGCGGGCTTCTGGTATGATGCGCTGGCTGAGGCATTAACCACTGCTAAAACGAAGCCGCTGACACTCAGCTTGCTGGAGGATTTAGTGAAATTAGAAGCTTCAGGGACTTCAGACAAGGTAAAGCAGCAGCACGATCGACTCAAGCAAGTGGTAGACATTGAGCAACACTAACTAGATCCCCAACTTCTTAATGGTGTGAAACCAGTCAATCAGGACTTTACTAGAAGCCAGGGATCTGGTGTCCTGCTAGTTGATTACTGCCAGTTACCAACTAATACAAACGGTGCCCAATAAGCAGGATGTGCAAGACGTGCGTCGGCAAGGGATGCTTGCTCGATCAGCGCTTTTTGTGCCAACTGAAGTGCTTGCGCTTTGTTAAGACTGGTGTCAGTCAATTTAGTATAAAAATCTGTGGCAAATTGTGCCGTTGCAGAATCGTCGATCGACCATAAGGAAGCCAATGCACTCCGCGCCCCTGCCTGAATTGCTACTCCTGCCAAACCTAATGCCGCTCGATCATCGCCGACTGCCGTTTTGCAAGCGGTCAAGGCTAAGAGTTCCAGTGGCTCTCGGTTCAAGGTGGCTTGCCGAATCAGGCGATCGAGGTCGATTAACGTTAGTTTCTGACTATCCCCAGTCACAATGAATGTTTCCTGCGGATCAGCACCAAAGGTTCCATGTGTTGCCAGATGAATGATTGGATAGACCGTTTGACCCAGTTCCTTTTCCATGCCAGCGCGAGTAAATTTTTCATCTTGCAGCGGCTTGCTGCCAGGAATCTTCTCCTGGACAGCGGCGATTTCTTTAATTACGTTGGGTAATGCCAAAAATTCCTGACCGTCAATAGTTACCTCTTTAGTTAAGCCGAGGACAAGCGCTCGTAGAGCGTTTCGCTTAAAAGGCTGAGTATTTGTTGCGCTAAGGCTAGGCGTTGTGGCAATGGCATATTTCTGAATGAGAAACTGCTTGCCATCATGGAGCGCTGCCATCGGTACGCTGCGTAAAATGCCATCTTGCACAAACACCAATGTTTTAATTGGTGTAGGAGAATCTTTCAAGATATTGGCAAAAGGACCAATCAGCCATTCATAAATGTCTCCTGCGGCTTTAGAGTCATAGCCTCGTAAGTCATTCTCATAGCTTTCCAACCCATTGCGGAATTCATTGATTTGTTTAATTAACTCCTGTCGTGAGATGTGATGTAGAGCAACTTCCGTCTTACCACCAGGCAGAGTGAGAAGAATGGCGACGCGATCGTCCAGAATAAACGTATTGATGATGGCGGCAGATGGATCGCCCTTTGCCTCCGCACTATTAGCCCCCAACGCATTGGTATTCCCTGCCACGATGACACAATCATTGCCAAAGTAGTTTTGCAATTCTGCCACTTGTAACGAGTCGATCGTGCCCAAAATCTCTTTGAAATTGTCCTTTGGCGGTGGCTCGTTGGCTTTGGTTTGAAGGGTCTGATGCTGCTCCAGTTGCAGCGCGACGAGTTCACGATAAATGGGATCGATCGTGTCGCGGAAATCAAACTGAAGGTCGCGGTTGGCAGACAGAATATCACTACGAATGGATTCCAGAGTGGCGATCGCGCGTTTGTACGCCGCGATCGCTTTGTCGTTCTCCCCCTGCTTAGCAAGAATGCGCCCGGTCTGCCACTCCCACAGATACAGGCTATCCTTGGCTTTCAAAGACTCATCGGCTGCCAATTTTGCCTGCTCTGTCAAACGAATCGCTTGCTCCTTGTGATCACGACACTCTTCCAGATGACCCCAAGCTCCCAACGCAAACGATTCGGCACGGCGATCTTGCAATTGCTGTGCAAGGTCAACGGCTTGCTTCAGCAGCAACTCTGCTTGACCAACCAGGTTTGGTGAGAGGCAATCGCTACGAGTGAGTGATTTTTCAATCGTTACGGGTTGTAGCAATCGCGCTAAATCAATCGCGGCATAGACGCGATCACGGCTGGCTGGCAATTTGGGTAACCGATTGACTGCCTGCTGATGCGCTTGTTTTGCCGCCTCGCTAGTGCGGTAAAAAGCAAGCCTGTTGCTGATGAGCGATCGCAGTTCATTGGGCAGAGCCTTTGGGTTCTGCACGTTTTCTAAACGGTAGTAAGCAGGAATGGCACTGATAAGCGATCGCACTTCGCCAGACCAATCCTTTTGGTTTTGCGCCCGTTCCAAACTGTCTTGAAAGTATGTCAGCGCTTTCGCATCATCTTTTAACCCGATCGTCTTATAGCGCTCGTCTTCTTCTTCATTGCCTCGTTGCCTTGCTGATTCTGCCCGACGATAGCTGACCTGGGCAAGACTGCTATACGCATTACCCAAACTGTTGCGGATCGCAATTTGATAGGCAGATGTCTCAGCTTTGGAGTCTAATTGGGAGTCTATGCGTGATTCCAGCAGCACGATCGCCCCCTTGTAATCGCCCCGCAAGCGGTAAGCATCACCCAAACTACCGAGTGCAGCCGCTTCGCCAATTTCATCTTTTTCTGCCAGTGCCAGCCCAACCGCCGTCTCTGGTAAACATACGGATAAGTCAATCAATGGCTTCTCTTCGCCTTTAATCGTCCACAGCGGTTTCTCTTGCTTCCCTTGCCCGCATAACAGTTCGATCACTTTGCGCGGTTGCCCCAAACTGCTGTAAACCTGTGCCTGCTCGGTCAAGCTGCGACCGAGTAATTTCAAGTCTTTGGTCTGGTTATAATAGGCGATCACTCGCTCCCATGACTCGATCGCGGCATCGCTCTGTCCAAGCTGCTGCTGTACCCGTGCTAGATTTTCCTGCACCAGCGCAACGTTTGCAGCGTTGACAGGATTGGTTTGATACACCTTCAGTGCGTCTTGCCAGACTTTCGCAGCTGTTCGATAGTCGCCTGCCTGGTAGCTTGCGACTCCCTGCTCTACTAATTGTGCGGGATTGACAGTTTGAGCCATCACAACGCGGCTGAGGCAAAAGCATAGCGCGATGCTGCTGAGAAAAAGTCTAAGCAGGCGATGCAGGTGACGACGGCTGAACATACGGAAATCCCCGGTCAAGAGCTGAGTTATTCGCTGGGCAGATTGTAGCCTGAATTCTGAGTTTGCCCCAGTGGTAACGACAACTTGTAAACAAGTGGTGCAACGAGACACGCTCTAAAATGGATTTAACGACTCGAAGACAAATCAACCTACGGCTCAAACCATGACGACAGAACGATTGGTCAAACTGTCCCCGCTGGAAAGTGGCAATCGCCTCACCCGCAGCGAATTTGAACGTCGCTATGCAGCGATGCCCGATTGCAAAAAAGCAGAATTGATCGAAGGAGTCGTTTATATGGTCAGTCATCTGCCGCTCAGACGCATCTCTCACTAGCGGAAAAACTCAGCGACCGCGCAGCAAAAGTCAGGCAGGAGGAGAGAGGTGAGCGTATCTTGGGGAAACAGCGTCAGGGCAAGCCGCAAGAAAGCCTCCTGACGCCGGTAAACTTCTAGCTGCTGAGTGCGCCAGTCGAGAATCCAATATTCTTGGACTCCGCGTTCCGCATACAATTTCAGTTTGGTTTCACGGTCTCGACGCTCGTTCTGCGTTCCGGGAGACAGCACTTCCACGATTAGTTCGGGCGCAATGGTGAAATGCCCCTCTTCATCGACCCCTGCTGCCAGTCGTCCGTGACTAATCCAGACCACATCTGGAATGACGTTATCCGCATCATCAAAGATGACACCCGGTGTCGCCACTGTTTCGCCCAACTGACTTGCCTCTGCCCAAGTGTCCAAAATTCTGGCAGCCTTGACGATCGCCTTCTGGTGTTTCCAATGGGGGGCACGAGTCATGAGCAAATTGCCATCAATAATCTCATAGCGACTACTGCTCTCTGGCAGGAGCCTTAAATCTTCGGTCGTCCAGCGAACCCGGTCAGAAGCTTGTGTCATGGCACGCAGTGGAAATGCAATCGATCATGCCTTTATGGTACTCGATCGGCTTACAGCCGTTTTCATTTGCATTTACCACAACCGATACCCTACACCCTATACCCGTCTTGATCAAACTGTGGCGCTCAAGAAGCCAGGAAACTGCATGTAAAGTTATCGTGAATAAACAGGCTGCGATCGTCTCTACTGGTAGAATCGCTGCATGTTTCAGGCGAAGGCTCTATGGGAAGGATGCAGCCAAGAGGATGGCGGAGCCTGAGTTTTAGCTATTGCGGGCTTGCAGGGTTGGCATTGAGTAGCGGGTTGGGAGCGATCGTCTCTTTCCCCACTGCTGCCCATGCTCAAACAGCTCCAAGCAACATTGTGCCAGATGCAACGTTAGGAGCAGAACGATCGCTGGTGGTGCCAAACTACAATGGGCTTCCAGTTGAAGCGATTGGGGGTGGCGCACAAAGAGGGCAAAATCTCTTTCACAGCTTTAGCCAATTCAATGTGAGTGCAGGACGTGGGGCATATTTTGCTATTCAAAATGACGTGGTACGGAATGTACTCACACGGGTGACAGGTGGAAGTCGATCGGAGATTCTTGGCACGTTGGGGACGTTTCGACCCAGCGATGGAAGGGTGCGGGTAGGAGGAGTCAATCTGTTTTTAATCAATCCAAATGGGATTGTGTTTGGTGAGAATGCCAGCTTGGATGTGGGTGGCTCGTTTTTTGCAACAACAGCGAATGCAGTGCAGTTGGGAGCGACAGGATTATTCAGTGCTTCACAGCCTGCATCCAGTCATTTACTGACAGTTGATCCATCAGCGTTTTGGTTTAACGCGGTAGCCAGTCAAAAGTTGCCAGAAATTGTGGTGCGATCGAAAGCAACGACCTCTTTGTTCGGAGATCCAACCTTTGGTTTGCAGGTACTAAATGGATAAACTTTGCTGTTACTAGGAGGAAATGTCAATGTTGATGGTGGATGGTTAAGTGCCTATGGTGGGCGAGTTGAGATTGGAGCTATAAACGGTTCTGGAATAGTGGGGCTGAACACCAATAGCAGTCTACAGGTTCCTGGTAAGCTTCAACGAGCTGATGTAATTTTTAATAACCGTGCACAAGTAGATGTCAGCCTCGATAAAGGTGGGGATATTGGTATTACAGCAAGAAATATCAACATCTTAGGCAATAGTGAATTAATCGCTGGTATCTCTGATGGCTTTGGTTTTTTTGGCAGTCAGGCAGGTGACGTAACATTAAAAACAACAGATACCATACGAATTGCAGGTCAATCAAGCCGAATCAGGAATGATGTAAATTCTAATGCAATAGGTAAGGGCGGTAACTTGACTGTAATTGCAGAGTCTTTGGTAATTACAGGTGGAGCACAACTGAGCACTAGCACTTTTGGTCAGGGCGATGCTGGAAATACGAGCATTCAGGCTCAGTCAATCAACATTGATGGGGGAGTCAATAACTTCCGAAGTGGCGTTTTTAATAATGTCCAGGACAGTGGAGTAGGTAGAGGCGGCACGATTGACGTTCACACTAACACGCTT
>JBBSCL010000011.1:0-17279 GCA_038250345.1 Leptolyngbyales cyanobacterium | reverse complement strand
TTGAAAAAGCCTGTGCCGCTTTTCGGACTGACGTTCGCAAGTTTCATCAGCGCTTGATCGTGGCAACCTCCGATCGCGCACAGCGGCTAACTGTTGTGGGCTACGGCGCAGAGTGTATATCTGTAGAACAGCTTGCCTTAGATGTGCATTCAGCATTCATTCAGGTAAAACGAAAGAAGAAGTCCGCTCAGAAGAATACTGGGCGTTTTTTAGCGAATTGTCTTGACCCAGAAGCTCAAAAAAAGCTGACTCAAATGCGCTTTGGAAAAACTGATTAAAACTTGGGCTGAGCCATCAAAATTGCTCAACCACCCGATAAACTTATGTTAAGTAGTGGCTTGGGTAGTCTAAAAATGGTGCGATCGCTGTTCTCTTCGGTTTTAGCTTTGTGCTTCGCAATGATGATGGTTTGGAGTCCTGCAAGCGCTGCTCATGCTTTGGGTGGTCCATTGCCGACCCTTAACCAACCTGCTCCCGAATTTTTGTTGCCCAGTAATGTAGGCGATCGCGCCATTTCCCTAAAAGACTATCGCGGCAAATGGGTTGTAGCTTACTTCTACCCCAAAGATTTCACATCAGGTTGCACTTTGGAAGCTCAGCGATTTCAAGCAGATCTGCCCAAATACCTAGACAAGAACACGCAGATTTTAGGAATTAGCGTTGATTCCGTCGATTCCCACGCCGAGTTTTGCGATTCTGAAGGCTTGAAGTTTCCACTATTAGCGGATGAAGATGGGGCGGTCAGCAAAGCCTACGGCGCTTGGCTAGCACCGATGTCTTTGCGAAACACTTACATCATCGACCCGAACGGGGTTTTGCGAACCACCTTCACAGCCGTTCGTCCGGTGATCCACAGTGCAGAAGTGCTGAAAAAACTAGATGAATTGCAGCAAGTGGAATAACCATGCTTGATGTTCGAGCGTTTTCGGATTTTGATTCGGCGGCTCTTGCTGTTTTACCTACTTTTGCTCCACACAGTAGTTGTTAAAATCTGCCACCAGGCGACCTTCTTCTACCACCAAATTTTGAATGGTAGTAGCGGATCGGGTCAAATCACTGGCGGCTTTTTGTTGATCTTTTAATCCTTGAGGCGAACTTTCAATGGTGCTAAAGAGCGTCAACGCCCTGCTGTTGTCTTTAAAGGCGCTGTTCATGGCGATCGTGTTTTGCAGATAGCGCGTTTTAAGAGCGAGTAAGGTTTCATCTTTGAGGTCGATCGCGTCAATTTCTTTGATTAAGCCATCCAGATTAGCAATCGAACGATTAAAGGCAGTGGCAGCAGTGGCAGAAGCCGCTTTGAAAGCGTTGAAATCATTTTTGGCGGCGGCGGCTCTGACAGCGGCTTCATAGATTTTGCCCTCTTCCTGAAATTTGCCAGCTAGCGGACGCATTTTATTCACAGAATCGGACAGCTTACTACATTGAGAAGCTTTGCTGGCACTACAGCCTGCCAGAGTCAGGACGATCGCGATCGCCCCTAAACCTCGCTTCAAACTAAAAACATCCATACGTCGCTGAAACCCTTAACTTGTCGTCTGACTCACTCAATAATTAAGCCACCAACCGCACAAACCGCTTGGTGCCCACGCTCAATGTTCGCCCTGCTAAAGCTGCCGCCGATTCAAAAATCATATCCACCTGGTCAACGCGATCGCCGTCTAACTTAACTGCCCCCCCTTGAATTTGGCGACGAGCATCGGAACTGCTTTTGCATAAACCACTCGCACTGACGATGTAGAAAATCTTGGCAGGAAACTCGACCCCGGCGAGTGAAAACTCAGGCACCACATTCTGCTGAGTTTTGCCGCTACCTTGCACTAAGGCGATCGCGGCTGACTGTGCCTGAAGTGCCGCCTCCCGACCGTGATATTGGGTGACCACATCCAGCGCCAGCAGCTTTTGGCACTCACGCGGATTTTCGGGCAGTTGATCCAAAGGCAGGTTGGTTAAAAGCTCAAAATATTGCTTTAGCACTGCATCAGGCGTTTTCTCCAATTTGGAATACATCGTTAATGGGTCTTCCAGCAGCGCCACGTAGTTGTCCAAGGATTTCGACATTTTTTGGGTGCCGTCGGTGCCCACCAAAATAGGCAGCAACAAGCCAAACTGCGGACGCAACCCAAAATGTCGCTGCAAATCGCGCCCAACGGCAATGTTGAACTTTTGATCGGTGCCGCCTAACTCCACATCGGCTTTCACGGCAACAGAATCGTAACCCTGCATCAATGGATAGAGAAACTCATGCAAGAAGATAGGGTTACCCTTTTCATAGCGATCGGCAAAGCCTTCTTTTGCCAGCATTTGCCCGACAGTCATCGTGGTCAGCAGTGACAAAACCTTGGTCAAATCCAGAGTAGCTAGCCACTCAGAGTTGTAGCGAATCTCCAAGCGATCGGGCGTATCAAAATCTAAAATGGGACGAACTTGATCCAGATAGGTTTTAGCATTCGCTGCCACATCTGTTTCGGTCAACTGGCGGCGCACATCCGATTTGCCCGTGGGATCGCCAATTCGGGCAGTAAAGTCACCAATAATCAATACGGCAGTATGCCCTGCATCCTGAAAGGCGCGCAGTTTCCGAAAAACGATGCTGTGCCCCAAATGCACATCAGTTCCAGTAGGGTCAATCCCAAACTTGATCCGCAGCGGAGTATCACTCTTGGCTAAGCGCTGGTGTAAATTATCATCCACCGAACTGGAGGATGGCTGATCGGGAAAAATCTCGCTGGTGCCGCGCTGTAACCAGGTCAATTGATTAGTGCCCGACGATGAATCATTCATGATGCTTTGCTGGTCAACGGGTTCTGGTACACTCACAGGCTAATATCCACTTTTGGCAAGATAACCTCGCTATGATTCAGGCGATCGCCCTTTCTAGTCGATGATTTCATCGTTTTGTCTATTCTCAAGCGATCGATTTATCTTACCCTAACTGGTTGATTTCTACTGTTCAGCAGTCTGCTGTTTTTCTTTCCCTAAGGTATGCTGGTCATCATAGTTGTCAGCTTTTTATTATATAAAAGTAAACGCTAACCTAAAGATTTCAGTTCAAATCAGCTAGACCGGATAGAATATCAGCTTTCACTGCTTACTCAGGAAATTGCCGCCGTGTCGTCTAACACTCTTCAGCAGAAGCCAAATACCCATAAAGAACCAGTTTTTCAGTTTATTAGCGCCGTTAGCAAATTTACTGGCGGCACACTGTTGGGGGTCACCATGTTGACCAGTTCTGTGGTGGCAGGCGGGCTTGTGGGCTTGGCAATTAGCTTTCGCAACTTGCCCGATGTGCGGGTGCTACGAACTTACGCGCCCACAGAAACCACGCATATTTATGATGTTAAAGGGAAACTGTTGGCAAGTTTACACGGCGAAGCAAACCGAGAAGTCGTGCCATTAGATAAGATGTCGCCTCACCTGAAACGGGCAGTGATGGCGATCGAAGACAGCTATTTCTATCAGCATCATGGCGTGAACGCCGGGGCACTTGCCCGTGCCACCCGCGCCAACTGGATAGAAGGCAGAACGGTAGAGGGCGGTTCCACTGTGACAATGCAGCTTGTCAAAAATCTATTCCTCACGCCCAAACGTGCCTTCAGCCGCAAGTTAGCTGAATCGGTTTTATCGCTGCGAGTCGAGCAGATTTTCACCAAAGACCAAATTTTGGAAATGTATCTCAACCAAGTGTATTGGGGGCACAACACCTATGGCGCTCAAACAGCGGCACAAAGTTATTTTGGCAAATCGGTCGCCAATTTGAACCTGGCAGAATCCACTATGATGGCAGGGCTGATTCAGTCCCCTGAAAGTCTGAGTCCATTCGTTAATTTAAAGGGGGCAAAACAGCGGCAGCAAGAAGTGTTGAACCGCATGGTCAATCTGAAATGGATTACCCCTGAAGAAGCCCAAATAGCCAAGAAACAGCCGATTAAACTTGGCAAGATCACCTCGTTTCAAACCAGCCAGTCGCCTTACATTACTGAAGCGGCAGTGCAAGAACTAACCAAACGCTTTGGGCGAGAGGCGGTGCTAAAGGGCGGAATGCGCGTTCAAACCACCATTGACACCGACTTTCAGCGGATGGCGGAACAGGTTGTTAAGGAAGGGCATGAGTCGCTGATTGCTCAGGGCGTTTATGCCGATCAAATGGCTTTAGTTGCAGTAGATCCTCGCACCCACTTTGTCAAAGCGATGGTAGGTGGCGTAGATTATCGTAAGAGTCAATATAATCGGGCAATTCAAGCCGTGCGACAACCCGGCTCAGCATTCAAACCATTTGTCTACTATGCTGCCTTTGCCTCTGGGAAATATGCACCCGATTCTACGGTTGACGATAGCCCGGTTGGCTACCCTGACGGGTATGAGATGTACTATCCGCAAAATTATGACAGCTCTTTTTCAGGACCCATTTCCATTCGTCAAGCGCTGGCGGTTTCGCGCAACGTTCCAGCCGTAAAACTGGGGCAAGAAGTGGGGCTGAACAAGGTGATTGATATTTGTCGGACGCTAGGCATTCGTAGCCCGATCGAGCCTGTGGTGTCTTTGCCGCTTGGCTCGGTGGATTTGACTCCCATGGAAATGGCTGGTGCCTTTGCCACATTTGCTAGCGGCGGCTGGTATTCGGAGCCAACTTTTATTGTGCAGGTAACCGATAGCTCTGGAAATGTGCTGCTAGACAATACGCCAAAGCCACAGCTTGTCTTAGATCCATGGGCGGTTGCTTCGTTGAACAGCGTGATGCAGGGCGTGATTAATAACGGAACGGCAACGGCGGCGAATATTGGTCGTCCGGCGGGAGGCAAGACCGGAACTACTACGTCTGAACGAGATATTTGGTTTGTGGGCTATGTGCCTCAGTTAGCGACTGCCGTGTGGGTCGGAAATGATGACTATACCTCAATCGGGCATGGGGCGACCGGTGGTACTTTTGTCGCGCCCATTTGGCGTAACTTTATGTCGCGGGCGTTACAAGGAGTTCCGGTGGAATCTTTCCGTCCGGCTTCGGATTTTCCAAAACCATAGCGGGGATGCGGGGTGTGGGGTAAATAAGCTGTCACCTGTCACCTGAAACCTGCCACACGATTAATCGTTCATTAAACAATTCTGCGAGTATTATGCAGTTGCAAGACTTGCTATAGCTCTGAGAGGTGGTCTTCGGCTGCTGTGATGTCGTTCTACATTGATTCATCGCCTGATCCATTCATGGGGGGAATCAATTCAGCGTTTAGGAGCAACTAATTCGCTGGTGGTGCGTCTCTAGCTTTAGAATCACCAGGCGATCGCCCAACAGAAACTCCAAAAACAGAGCATTTTTGCTACATAATCGTCAGTTTCTGCTGTGATCTCCTGAGGAACCTTCTTACCTTGTGTAAGGTCTAAATAACTAACGAATAGTCGATGTTTCTTTGGAGAATCCTTCTCATGTTGAGTTCCAACGCTTGGAAGTCAGGCACTACTGTATTAGTCGCCCTAGGACTTGTAACCGGAACGGTTGCGCCAATTGTAATGATGAGTACTCCAGCGTACTCTCAGTCTTCTTTCCCAGATGTTCCGTCTAATTATTGGGCGGCTCCTTTTATTAGTGAGCTTGCTGCACGGGGTGTGATTGTAGGTTTTGAAAACGGTGCCTTCCGCCCTGAGCAGTCGGTAACCCGCGCCGAGTTTGCGTCAATGATCAGCAAAGCGTTTAACAAACCACGAGTTCGCGAACCAATTACGTTTGTGGATGTACCCGCGAATAACTGGGCTGCAACTCCTATTCAACGGGCTTACACCACTGGTTTTATGGCGGGTTATCCGGGGAATGTGTTTAGACCCAGTGAAAACATTCCGCGATCGCAGGTCTTGGTTTCGCTCACCAGCGGTTTGAACTACGCCCCAACGGGATCTATAGATACAACCCTTGGTATTTTTGCAGACGGTAACACTGTGCTTCAATTTGCTCGCAATGGCGTTGCTGCGGCAACACAGCGACGCATGGTGGTAAACTTCCCCGATATTCGCCTGCTCAGACCTAATCAGGTGGCAACACGGGCAGAAGTAGCGGCATTCCTGTTTCAAGCTTTAGTCGGCACCGGGCAAGTTGCTGCGATCCAGTCGCCATTTATCGTGGGTGGCGTTCCCTCTGCCGGAATCAAAATTCCAGCAGGCACAGCCATTCCAGTGCGATTTGAAGGGGCTGACAAGGTTCTACTGGCTAAGAATGAGCCGCCTACTCCATTCAGAATGAAGATTGCTCAAAATGTGGTGACATCCCAGGGGCAAGTGCTAATTCCGGCTGGAAGCGATGTGGTGGGTCAGTTGATCACGACTCCTAACGGCGCTCAGTTTACGGCGGGTGAGATTGTGTTGCCAGATGGCAAGCGGCTACCGATCAACGCAGCATCTAACCTGATTACGAAAACTGAAACTATTACCAAGTCACCTTCAACCGGCAAAATTGTGGCAGGTACAGTGGTGGGCGCGGGTGCTGCGGCTGGAATTTCAGCGGTGACAGGCGATCGCAACATCAAATTCTATGAAGTTCTGCCTGGCGCATTCGTCGGTGCCGGGTTAAGCTTCCTCTTCCGCGATCGGGTTGATTTGTTTGCTATCAATCCCAACACCGATCTGTTGTTAACGCTAAATTCTGATTTGCTGCTTCCCTAGAGGGATGAAATAGGCATCAGGTTTCTGGTGCTAGGTTTCGGCGGATGAAAGAGGTGCCAGGTTTCAGCATGTGCCTGATCCGATCGCATCAGGCTATAGTTCAAAGCTGGAGGTCTAATTTTGTTGGGCTTCCAGCTTTTTTGATTGATGGCAAAAAGGTTTCGGGTGTCGGGTTTCAGATGATCAGAAAACTCTGACCCTGATCCCTGTCACCCATCCGCTGAACCGTCAAGCGCGATCGCAAGCCGCACCACAAAAGTAGTGCCGGGTCTATTCACAAACAGTGAGGCAAATTCCTCAGCACCGACCCGGCTTAAATCAGCCGGACTAATGACTTGAATAGTGCCGTGCATTTGTTCGAGCAGCGTTTTGGCGATCGCTAATCCCAAGCCGCTTCCAGGGATGCTTCCCTCCGCCTGTACGCCGCGATAATACCGCTCAAACAGATGGGGCAAGTCATCCTGAGGAATCCCACATCCAGTATCGGCGATCGCAATTTCTAACCAAGACAGGCTACTTTCAAATTCAACGCCAGTCTCGGCTTCAGGCTCATTTGCAGTTGCCGTCACGAAAATATCACCCTGATCGGGCGTATACTTCACCGCGTTTTCAAGCAGGTTATGCAACACTTCTCGCAATGCTTGAGGATTTGCCCATACGGGCGGCAGATCTTCTGAAATCTGCCGATGTAACGTCTGAGCTTTTCCTTCTGCCAAAGTCTCTACCGAGGCAAGCAAAGGCTCGATCACAGATTCTACTAAGCAGCGTTCGAGTGGTAAGGAAGTCCCTGCTAAGAACCCCGTCGTTGATAAGAGCGGAACCGTTTGCACTTCAATCACAGCATCGCCTAAGGGTTGAACTATGGTTGGGGTCGCATCCAAACTTGGGGGAAGCGCTAGCTGTCGGGGGGGATTGATGCCAGTGACCAACTCAATCTGCTGCGAGAGTTCTTTAAGGCGGGTGGCTTCACGCACCATATTAGTCGCGATGTCATGAGTGTGCCCCGGCAGCATCCGTTTGATCATCAGCTTGCCAAACGTTTGTAAGGCTGTGAGAGAGTTGCGAAACTGGTGCAGCAAATTATCCATCATGTCGTGCTGCTGCATTCGCAAATCATGTTCCTGCCGTCGATCGCGCTCCATCCATTGATAGCGCTGATCCAAAACACAGGCGATCGCGATCGACGTTGCCACTTGTTGTATCTGGGTTTCTTCCCACGTCGTCCAAGCGCGATCGTCTCGCTGAGTCACCAGCAACCCCAACATCATCTCTTCGTGCATCAACGGCAACACAAGCTGGCGCTGATTTGCCAAGGAGGAGCTTTCTGCGATCGGCTGAAATGGTTGGGGTTCTTCTGAAGGGAAAGGATTTGACTGTATAGCAGGCGCAAGACCACGGCTTCCGGTTTGCCCTGATTGAGGTAGCAGCTTACCTCTCGACAATTGAACGGGATCTGAAGATAGACTGCCATCAGGTAACCTGCCATCAGATAACAATGGAACCTTGAGTTTGCGTAGATCAACAGAGCCATCAGGATAAACGGCGATCGGCACCAATTGGGCTGGAGTTCCCTCTCCTAGCTCTTGATTGATGTAAACAACACTAATCGACGCGCCTACCGCTTGGGTTAGTAGCGAAATCTGCGATCGACACAGTGCAACAAACTCAGAACTAATGGGCATTAACACGCCAGTAACCGCTTTTTATTCTTCTAAAGTGTTCACATCAAAAATTTCCAAAATTGCTTCATCCATACAAGTATTTTTACCTGCCTCTTTAGAGAGATGTAGTCTTTGTATCAATGGATTAAAATAAATTGTAATTTTTGAGCTAAATCGATATACTTGCGACGGGTTTTGTAATTAAAACTACACTTGAAGCCATTAGTAAGGGGGTAGCGGGATTGGCAAGAAGACGCAAGCGCAAGAGCCGCCGTCGGCAAGAAGGTCGCAGAATTCTCGAACATATACCACAGTTCAGCATCGAATGTGGGGAAGATAAGCCGGTAACGGCAGCCCGCAAATTCATTCATTCAGAAGGGATCCTTCCGCCTGCTCTATTACTCGTTAAGCGAAATGAGCATACCACGGATCGGTACTTCTGGGCGGAAAAAGGACTTTTTGGAGCGCAGTACGTCGAAGAGAATCATTTCCTTTTCCCCAGCTTAAGACCACCTGAGGATGAAGTTCCGCTTGAGATGGTAATTTCTACACGGAAAGCTTAAATAAAGCAGAGAAATTTCTCTCTAACCAGTAGTAGTCCCGCTTAGGAATCTTCCTAAGCGGGACTACTGGTTAAATAGGATAAAACCAAAACCTATTCAGCAGGCTTCAATGGAAGTGCCCGCTGTAGCGCCAGTAATTCATCACGATGGGCAATCACGGTCAGCAAGCTTTGAGAATTAGGTAGAGCATTTGAGGCTGCTTCAAGCTTAAGCACAACTTTTTCAGGACGCTTTGCCTTTTGCCAATAAAAGAACCCTGCAAGCGGAGAAAATATTACTGGTAGAAAAGCGACCCTAGACAAGCTAGGAAATGACATCACTAATATGAGTGATAGACACAGTGTTCCAACTATCGCTAGCATTACTAAAAATGTTGCTAGAAACACGCTAGGACGAACAATCCCTTCAAATGTAATTTGATCCGCTTCACCATTACCCATGGCAACGCGATAAGCTCGTTGAGTGAAGTGCTGTTGCAGTTGGTTGGCTAATACCGCTTCGGGCTGTTCCGAAGTCAACAAAAGCACCTGAGTTCGATCTTTAACTGAAGCACGAATGAAAAACACCAACCCAATTAACATTAGTACGGTCAAAAAGACCGTTGATGACAGAACGGGAACACCCATAACAGAACTACCTATTAATGACTAGCTGTGAGCTAGCTCAGATGATTGAGACGCACCTTCAGAACGATGTGCATATTCTTGCCAAAGATGCGAAAGCTCCTGAGCATGTTGCTGAGCATCTTCTTGAATTTGATACATCCGACGTGGACGACCTCTTCCGGCAACTTTTTTCCAATACCCAGTAATGATTCCTTCTTCTTCAAGAAACTTCAAAGCACTGTAAAGAACGGTATCGGAAAGACGGTAGGCGTTACTTTCATTTTCTAGAAGCTGAATCAGTTCGGTTCCGTAAGAATCTCCACGGACAAGGACTGCAAGCACATAGCAAACTGCAAGTTCTTTATTGAGATAGAAAGGCGGCGGTGCTTGAAAAAAGCGATAAATATCTTCAAATTTCATGTTTTTTACCATCTAAACAAGTGAGGAGTATTGAGAGAAAACGGTGAAGAATTACCTAATGAATGTCTTTGCTCCCTCACCTTAGCAATAGCTAATGGAAACAGCATCGACTGGGTGGGCTAATTTTACTTACTGAGGGAAAACGGTTATTCCGGGCGATCGCTGAAAAATCATCTTCATTATGCCTTCTTTGGAGATTATTCGGGCTATGGGAGTCACCATTTTTTGGAAGGGATTTTATAAAATCCATAAACTGTGTGGCTAATTCTGTCTATTCAGATGAATCATACAAGTCCGGCTCGTAGGGCAACGACGGCTGCTTGCACTCTGTCATCCACTGCAAGTTTATTCATGATTCCCCGAATGTGGGTTTTGATGGTGTTGGGGCTTAAGTAAAGGGCAGTTGCAATTTCAGGATTACTGTAGCCATCTACCATGAGTTTCAATACTTCCATTTCGCGCTGAGAAAGTCGTCCAACAATGGTCTGCGATGTGGGGGGCTTCAAATGTTCGATGACGCGACGGGCAATTTGTGGATCGAGATAGGTGGCTCCTTCTTGAGCAGCCGCGATCGCGGCAATTAATCGATCCACATTTGTCCCTTTAATGCAAAATGCATCTGCACCACTAGAAAGTGCAGCAATCACCTCTATTTCGGTCATGTGTGATGTGAGGATAACAATATGAATTTCGGGCAAGATCGCTTTAATTTGTTGTGTCGCAGCAATGCCATCTTGGCGAGGCAATCCAATATCCATCACAATGATGTCTGGTTTGAGGGATTTTGCCATTTCAACTGCCAGATAGCCATCGCCAGCCTGCCCGACGATGGTTAGCTGCGGGTAGTCTCCCAGAGTTTGCTGTAATCCCAACTGCATCATGGGGTCATCTTCCACAATCAGCACCTTTAATGGCGGAAGCTCTGGGGCAAGGTTTTTAGAAGAACGGGTAGTGACCATAAATC
Organism: Leptolyngbyales cyanobacterium; assembly: GCA_038250345.1. GTDB lineage: Bacteria > Cyanobacteriota > Cyanobacteriia > Leptolyngbyales > Leptolyngbyaceae > ULC077BIN1. Next base: position 6,421 of record JBBSCL010000011.1, on the reverse strand, counting down.
AATCTGATTCCCACAAACAGAAAACTCGAAGCGGCTCAATCCAGCGATAGATAAAAACTTTTATCAGGCGGTGCAGATTAACGGCTCACAAAAAAATATACTGCCCACATCCTAATGTAAACTGTTACCCGCTTGCTAATTTGAAGCTGAAGAATGAGTCGATTGACCGAAATGAGTGCCTTGATCAAACTAAAGATCAATCTCCATGCGACACTATAGCCATGCAGGTTTTACCCATCCAATGACCGATATTCGCTAGTATGCTCTGAATGGAGCGCTTACAACAGTGGGTATGAATAAAACAGGTTTTTCTGGTGGTCCGTCACCCACCATTCAGCAAATTGCTAAAGCTTTTAGGCTCACAGGGTGGGTGAGCTTTTGGGTGCAGCTAGTGTTGACGGTGGTTTCTACTATCACGTTAATTTTTGCAGTGGCAGCAGGTCGCAGCGCAGGTTCTCCAAGTAACCCAGGCACAGGGGTTGGGGGTATTTTAACGATTATTGGGCTTGGGCTTTTAGGCTTTAATATGTTTTGGGCGCTTAGTCGCTATGTTTCCTATGGGCGGCGGTTGAGCAGCGACAAAACGGTGCGCCCTAAAAAAACTGAGGCGATTCAAGCGATTCGCTTTGGGTTAGTGATTAGTTTAGTGGGGATGCTGCTAGCGATTTTAGGCGCGGAAACAATTGTGGGCTTGCTAGTGAGCAAGGCGCTTAGTCAAGGAATTGGCGGCTTTGTGAATACTGACCCATCGCGCTTTATTCAACCCGCAGATACTTTCGTTGTACAGGCAAGTATCAACGTGATTTTGGCGCAGTTTGTAGGGATTGTATCGGCGCTATGGTTGCTCAACCAGATGAATAAGTAGATTTGATCAGTCGAAATGCGATCGCATTGTTTCTTCCACTACTGGATTAATACACATTAATTCAACTTTGAAAGAGGCTAAAAGTAATGCTCTCTGACAGATTGATAGTGTCCTCCCGCAAGACGGGTGCCTTTGTCGTAAGTAGCGAGGCGGAGTGAAGTCACTGAGTCTGCTGAACCGTGAACTGACAAGTCAGAGTAAGCGATCGCCCACTAAACTGGAACTTAGCACCCAATCACAGGATAGTGCCATGACCACCACCACTCAAACCCAACTCCCACGCCTAGGCTCAAACCGATTTGTCTTCCCCTATTTCATGACATGGGCTGAGTTTCAGGCATTGGACAGCGCTTTAGCAGGTCGGCGCAGTATCCGGCTATCCTATCTAGACGGTTACGTAGAAATCATGCCCATCTCCACCGATCACGAAACATTCAAATGCTTGCTGGCACTGCTGTTAGGATTCTTTTTTGTTGAAACTGATCGAGATTTCACCCCAACGGGGAGCGCAACGCTGGTTTCAGAAGTCAGAGGAGCCAGTAAAGAACCGGATTTATCCTATCGGTTTGGCGAAAATCGGCGGCAAAAAGAATTTCCAGACTTGGCGATTGAAATTGTGTTCACTAGCGGCGATGCCAAAGTGTTGGAGTATTATCGGCGCTTTGAAATTCCAGAGATTTGGTTTTGGGAAGATGGCGTGTTTTCGCTTTACCAGTTGCAGGGCGATCGCTATGAGGCGATCGCCCAAAGCCAGTGTTTACCAGACTTAGATCTCAGCTTGTTGTCACGTTGTTTGCAAATGACCGAGGAAAAGGAAGCGCTGAAGACTTTTCGACAAGCAACGCAGGCAAAGAACGTTCAAGAGTAAAAATGATGGCTACACATCATTCCCGCCTGCTTTTGGTTGGCAAAGACATTAATACAATGGAAGACCGGGCTTCAGCCGGATATGTGGCTTTTTGAATTCGAGGGGCTGCTTGAGGGGCTTGAAAGTCTTCGGGGGATGGCAGGCTAGTATCCACAATTCGATGCCAGCCGTTACCCGGTTCCAAGGTGGGCAGTTCAAAGGTCAAGGGTTTCCAATAAGCATTGAAAATGACATAGAGATGTTCTTCAGCAGTGGGATGGTAAAGGTCAAAGGCAATGCTATGAGAGTCTTCGCCCCAATCTGGCTTACCCAATTTCATTCCATGCCAAAGAAGATACGGCTTATGATCATTAGCCGAAAGTTCTAAGAGACGTTCCTGGTGATAGAGCTTCAGGGATTGGGTCAAGTGGATCATGCCTTGCACAAATCGCAAAAGATCGGCGTGTTGATCGACTAAACTCCAGTCAAACCAACTGAGTTCATTATTTTGGCAGTAGGCATTATTATTGCCCAACTGGGTATGACGGACTTCATCGCCCATTAACAGCATGGGCGTTCCTTGCGACAGGAGCAGTGCTGTTAAAAAATTTCTAATTTGGCGATCGCGCAAACGCTTGATATTAACATCTGCGGTCTCTCCTTCAGCGCCACAATTCCAACTGTAGTTATCATTGGCACCATCGCGGCTCTGTTCGCCGTTATCTTCATTGTGTTTCGTGTCGTAAGCAACCAGATCATTCAGCGTAAAGCCATCGTGACAGGTGACAAAATTGATGCTGCGATTGGGTTCGCGATCGGGCTGTAGAAAAATATCGGGGCTACCCAAAATCCGGGATGCAAATTCGTTGATTACGCCAGGATCGCTCTTGAGAAAGCGGCGCACATCATCTCGAAACGGTCCATTCCACTCGGCAAAGCGATCGCCAATAAATGATCCCACCTGATACAATCCGCCCGCATCCCACGCTTCCGCAATGATTTTAACCCCAGCCAACACTGGATCTGATTCGATTGACCACAGCAGCGGCGGATCTTCCATCGGGTGCCCCGACTTACCGCGTGATAGGCAAGAAGCCAGGTCAAACCGAAACCCATCCACATGCATCACATCCACCCAGTAGCGCAAACAATCGAGGATTAATCGAGTCACTACTTCGTGATTTGCCTTCACCGTGTTGCCGCAACCCGTGTAATTACTGTAATAGGTTGGATCTTTTTCCAGAATGTAATAAGCGCGGTTTTCCAACCCTCTAAACGACAGCGTTGGACCTTCCTCATTCCCTTCTGCCGTGTGGTTAAACACAACATCCAAAATCACCTCAATCCCTGCCTTGTGAAAGGCTTTTACCATGTCTCGAAATTCATTCACTGGTCCCAATGGATCTTGGGAGTAACTATAGGCACGATGAGGCGCAAAGAATGCCAGAGTGCTGTATCCCCAGTAATTTCTTAAACCGGGTCGAGCGTCTTGCTCATCAAATTCATGGATCGGCATCAACTCTACAGCCGTAATGCCTAATTCTTTTAAATAGGGAATTTTTTCAATCAATCCCGCATAGGTGCCGCGTTTTGCCGGAGCCACCCCAGAGTTCGGATGACGAGTAAAACCAGCGACGTGTAATTCATAAATGATCGTGTTGGCGTAGGGAATGTGAAGCGGGATATCGCCTTCCCAATCGTAGGTGGTCGGATCAAGCACAACGCTTCTCAGGGCTTGGGGGCAATTATCTCCGGGCAAAATTGCTGCTTCTCGGCTGTAATGCTCCCACCCTACTACTGCCGTTGAATATGGATCTAACAGAACTTTGTTGCCATCAAACCGATGCCCTTGATCGGGGGTATAAGGACCATAAACTCGATAGGCATAGACTTGTCCGGCGGTGAGTTGGGGCACAAACACGTGCCAGTAGTAAAACGTTTTATTGTGCTTCGGATCAAGATTGATCACTTGACTGGGCTGGGGATCATCCGGTGCGGCAAACAGCAAAAGCTCGACGGCAGTGCTGCTTTTAGAAAAAATGGCAAAGTTTACGCCATCTGGATAAACGGTTGCGCCTAATGGAAAACTTCGACCGGGCAAACCTTCCTGACTTATCGCATCCATTCGACTCATGCTCCCAGACAAATAATTTCTGACGGTATCATAGCTTTCCTTGCGATCGCATAGTACATAGCCCATGATAGTTGAGGCGGAAATCAGAGATATCTACTTAAAACAAAAGCTGCACGATGTGTGATTTATCTAATCACGGTTAATTATTACTCAGCGGATTTGATCGCCCAGTTATTGACATCGATACAGGGTCAGAGTCATGCGCCTGACTATCGGTTGATCGTCATCAACAATTCCGCCGCAGAAGATTGTGCAACACTGGCAGGCGATCGCCTAGTGATTTTGGAAGCGGGGGCAAACTTGGGTTTTGGTGGCGGCTGCAATCTCGGTTTGAATTGGGTATATGAGCGCGATCGCACGGCAACAGTCTGGTTGATTAACCCCGATGCCACGCTGCCCGAAAACTCCCTCAATCATGCCGCAGAGTTTTGTAGCGCTCATCCAACCCTATCCATCATCGGCACGATCATCTCCGAACCATCGGGAAAAATCTGGTTTGCAGGGGGTGAGTTTGTTCCAGAAACAGGCAGAATTGTTGCTAGCACTGAACTACCTGTTCATCAAAACACTGATTATGTGGAAACAAGCTGGGTCACTGGATGTAGCCTGCTACTCAACCTCCAAAACTTTGACCCATACCCCCAGTTTGATCCAGCCTATTTTCTTTATTACGAAGACTTTGATTTTTGTCGGCGCTATGCTCAACAGGGGCATTCAGTGGTGATGACCTCAATTCACGTCATCCATCAACCCTCCTCGATCGCCAGCCGCAATCCTACATTGACGCTGCAACACAGTACGCTTAGCTACTTGTTGGCACTAAAGCGACATACGAGCCAGCCAGTCTTTTGGTATCGCCTCAGCCGAATTCTGTTTCACGCCGTGCGCGTGGGTATAGTGCAACCTCAACGAGCGATCGCGATTCTTAGAGGCACACTCCATTTTTGGCAGCGATCGCTATGAGTTTGGCGGAGTTGCTTTTTGAGATTGAACTGGGTTCGTTTGGGGCTGCTCGGTTAAAACGACAATCACCTGACGCTGATAATCTATGAAGCCGTAGGCGGGATAGCCGAAGCTATCAGAATTGCTACTTACCGACCACTCTTTTTGATAATCCTGGGCAGCGACCCGCCGAATTGCAAATTTTTCAAGCTGCTTGTATTGCCCTGCTTCTGTGGCGGCTTGCTGAGTCAGGGGCATGAATGTTCTGGGTTTAGCCACGGGTGCCGATTGTGCCAAGGTGACAAAATCTTGCAGGCGGCTCAGTATGACAGGTTGACTAGGTTGACTAGAAAGATTGGTCGGTGAGGCGGCGATCGCGGAGCGATCGTCAGTCAACGCTGTTTTGACAGCACGATTGGGCAGCTTCGATTCGATCGCGTTGGAGGTCGAATTCAACTGAGGCGAATCGGTTGCTGGACTTGCAGGTTCACTTATGGATGGGATGGGTGCAGTTAGCTGACTCTCTGCCTGTGGAGTTGTTGGAGAAGCTTCAGCGCTGGGCGAGGTGGGGGGAAAGGGCGCGGAGTTGGTTAAGGTTGCGGGGGGTTGGGTTGGGTCTGGCGGAGATATTGCGGCGGGTTCATTGATGCGCTCTGGAGCGGCTATCGCAGAAGCGGGCACAGCATTGAGCGCGGTTAGCGGAGGTTGGGGAGGGCGTTGCAGGTCTGGCAAATCTTGATAGCTAGGACGCACTAATGGCTTCATGCCAGCGGGAGCCAGAGCGCCTGTCACGGTGCGTTTGGGTGAACTGCGGCTCACCGTTAATGTTTCTGGAACGGCGGCAAGCGTCACACTAGGCAATACGGGCGCAAAGCTTTGTGGGGTCGCCTGATCAAATGGATTTTGGCGAGGGAAAGATTGTGGAATTGCTTGGGGTTGCGATCGCGGAGCCTCCAATTTTTCGGGAGCTGCTGAAGTGGGGCGAGGCATCGAAACCATTGCCCGTTGCTTTGGCTTGACAGGCGGCACTTTAGTATCTGGAGGGGGAGCGGGTTTGTTCAGCGCATCTCCAATTAACAGCCCAGATACCACGGTTGCCGCTACAAATCCCGCACCCAGCAGAACAGTTGTAGAAATTGACTGCCGTTTTTCAGCCGGCTCAGCCGCATTGGCAGATTGCACAACCTCATCTAAATAAAACTGAAAATAGGTAAGCGGACCTTTTGTATGCACGTCGTAGTGAGCGGGCGGCTTTTCGGGGCTACTTAAAGCAGACACCGATTCATCGTTTTTAGATTTCATCGGTTTTAGCATCTTGCCCGTTGCGATTTGATCATTGGCAGCGACTGGTTTGACCGCCGGATGCCTCCGTCCCTGATAGTCCATTGATCGGGTCATACCGTAAAAACTCCTGAAACGAATGCGATGAGGGTGTGGGGTGGGATGCGCTTGGATGACTCAACCACAAGAGAACGAAAAAAGGCAAAGCGAACTTTCTCACTTATTCAAGGGTTCAGTTGGCAATCAGGATCTTCATCACAACTTTGCATTTCTCTGATTTATCACCAAAAGCTTGATGAGAACTTTAAGAACCTGAGCCAAAAAACCTCCGGAGCGTGGGGAATTACGGACG
>JBBSCL010000010.1:0-17516 GCA_038250345.1 Leptolyngbyales cyanobacterium | reverse complement strand
GTAGAAACCGAAACTGCTAAAGTTTCTGTGCCCATTGAGAAAGAGCGTGTAGTTATTGAACGCACAAGCCCCACGGACAGCGGCGTAGCGGTTACTCCCGGAGATACAGCTTTTCAAGCTGGCGAAGTGGCGCGAGTAGAAGTCTACGAAGAAACTCCTGACATCCGTAAAGAAGCCTTCGTTCGTGAAGAAGTCAGCGTCAGAAAAGAAGTTGATCGCGATGTTGTGAATGCTGAAGAAACGCTACGCCGGGAAGAGCTAGATGTGGATACACAAGGTTCTCCCGTTGTGGATCAAGGAGCGACTACGCGCCGCAATTCTGAGCGCGTCTAGGTGTTACTGTCAGTAGCGTTCAGGAAAACTCAGGTTTAACGTAATCCAGGCAGAGCGATATATCGCTCTGCCTGGACAGTATTGAGGAAAATTAGAGGATAACTAAATAAAATGTTAAAACGAAAAAATCTTGATGCCAAACAATTACAAAACCAAGGTGAAAGTTTGGCGGTTGATCGGACACAACCAAGTGATGCAGCCTGTTATCAACCCGGAGGCAGCCAGTTTTTTGGACCTTTAGAAAATTCGGCTGCTTTAGAAGCACCTAAGTTGATTTATCAATCACCTGCAAATTTGCCCGTTGTTTCAACAGAGAATTCTCCTCAATTGTCGCTTCAATCTGCTGATTCAACGCCACTCATGGCTGAATCGCATGAAATTAGTCCTCAAGCTAATTTAAAATTGGTTTCTAGCCAAACTCATCCAGAGCAAACCGAAACGGTCGAGAGTTTATCTGATGCCATCAAGTTGCCACTGTTTGAAGAAACAATTTCACTACTAGAAGAGCGCCTGGTAATCGATAGTCATAAGCGCAAAGTTGGTGAGGTAATTGTTCGCAAGGAGATCGAGACGCGCATAATTGAAGTCCCGGTTCGTCGCGAGAAGTTGGTAGTCGAACAAATTAGCCCAACCTTTAAACAGCTAGCAGTGGTTGATTTAGGTCAGGTAAATGACACTGAATTTGATCAGGTTGCATCTAGTCAAACTCCACTGCTTGATACCACTGGCTATGACTTTGATGATGCCAATGCTGCTATTCAATTTTTGGAAGCGATCGCCGCTCAATCGGCTGAATCTCATCAAACGCCACGCATTAGCGTCGTGCTATGGAGGTAGGACTGCCCGAAACCCTGAACCGCCTCCAAGAACTGCTCGTATCGTTGGCATGGAGATAGTAGATTGACCGAGGCGATCGCGCTGACAAACAGGCTAACGGTGTTGGTCAGCGGTAGCTATTACACTTTCCTGGCACATCAATAGCTCTCGAACATCCACTGCAACAGGGTTGCTATGCGGAGATCGCTACTGCGAAGATAATTCTATGACTCACATAGCTATCTACAATTTGATCGATCTGAGATTCTAAATCTTGAGAGTCCATCATGGTTAGATAGAAAGAAATTAATGGTTGGCGATGCCATTAGATGATTAAATTGTTCGACAAAGCACAGTTTAGATTTAAATACTATCAGCTAAGACTTGGATTACGTCCTCACCAAGAACCTAGCTGCGTAACAACTCAATACATAGAATTTTTTCTTGGTAATGTCCAAATTTAGGCATTACCAAGAATTTTTCGTGTTGCATCGCCAACATGGATCATTATCAAGAAAATGTATGACTATTTTCAGAATTTTACTTCGAGTATTGTAGTTTTTTATACATAATCATCCGTTGGTATTGCTTTTGAGCACCATACACGCTGCACTCAATCAAGTTCGTCGTCTTGCAAGATTTGAAGCTGGTGTTGCTGGGTGCGGCGAGAAACTTGGCGATATTTCTTGGGTTCTAGCTTGGGTTCATAGGTCAGGTTGCCCCGATGATGATTTTTAAGTTTGAGGTTAGTTTCTGCGCGACTCTGCCGATCGCAGGCTTGGTGATGCGCGATCGCCTCTTGCAGCATCACCAAATAAATCTCATAGCGCTCCCAGTCTCCCCGCACGACGCAGCCTGGCTCGTCTTGATGCAGGCAATCGCTGAACTGGCAAGAGGCATCTGCTAAGCGTTGTCGTGTCTCTGGAAAATAATTGGCTAAATCTTTCGGATGACAATCGAGGTCGGGCTGATTAAATCCAGGAGTGTCTGCCAATAGTCCGCCTGCTGGCAGGTCAAACAGCTCTATATGGCGAGTTGTATGCCGTCCTCGTGCGAGTTTTCCTGAAACTTTACCAACACGCAGTTTTACTAGCGGGATCAGATGGTTGATTAAGCTCGATTTGCCAACTCCCGATGGACCCGCTACAACGCTAATGCGATCGCTTAATTGATCGAACAATGCCTCTAAGCCTGTTTGCTGGTGCAAGCTAATAAATGTTGGCTGATAACCCCATTGCTGGATTCGTTGCTCCCATCGGGCTTGCTCCTCTGCACTAACCAAGTCGGTTTTACTAAAGCACAGGCAAATTGGCAAATAGCTAGATTCTGCTTTGACCAAAAACCGAGTGAGCTGATGGGGATCAAGGGTCGGCTCTGCCATGGCAAACACCAGCAGAATCTGGTCGGTATTCGCAATTGGAGGACGATCTAACTCAGATTTGCGAGGTAAAACTGCGCTGATTGCACCTCGTCCGCCTTGCCAGTCTGGCTTCTCAATTTTCACGCGATCGCCGACCATTACCCGCTGACCCAACTTTTTTAAGCGCGATCGCCGAGTACACAGAAGAGTATCAGGAATAGGTTCCAGGTTCCGGGGATCAGGCATCAGGTTTTGAAGCTGATTCTTTGGTTCCTTATCTTCTGGATTCTGCTTAGAATCTAGCTTAACTTGATAATAGTTTGCTTGAACGGCTACAACCGTGCCCCAAAGATCCTCAGATGGGAAATCTGGAGAGGCTAATGAATTCTGCAAATCAGAACTCATAGTTCAATTAGGACTGTTTGCAAGCGGGCGACGGACTTTTAGTGCAAAATAGTCTGTTCGATTTTCAACTTGTTCAATCAAGTAGCCTTCCATCGCTAGGCTATCAGGCACTTGCTCAACGGGTTCACCCGGATCAAGCCAAACCTCCAGCACTGCACCCGGAGCCAGTTGCTCTAGCCGCAGTTTGGTACGCACAAAATTGATGGGGCAAGGCGTTCCTCGTAAATCCATTTGGGCATCCGGCTGAATGGTCTTATCTGGGTCGCTCATGAACCAAATACCTTACCGATAAAGCCCTCAATGCCCCCTTTCTCGGTGCGATCGCCCCGAATCTTTGCCAATTTTTCCAGCAATTCTCGTTCTTCAGGAGCAATCTTAGTGGGGATATCTATGGATACTGCAATCAAATGATCTCCTCGACTGACTGAATTACCAAGCCTAGGGACTCCTTTCGCCTCAAGCTTTAGCACCGTTCCAGGTTGAATTCCGGCTGGAATCACTAATTCCTGTAGCTTATCTTGCTTATCATCCAATGTATTTACTTCAACGCGAGATCCTAAAATTGCCTGAATGTAACTAATCTTTAGCTCAGATAGCAGATTGATCCCATCCCGATGAAACTCGGCATCTTCAGCGACAAATAGGTAAACGTATAAATCACCCGCAGGTCCATTCCGCATTCCTGAATCACCTTCTCCAGTTACCCGGAGGCGGGTGCCATTGTCTACCCCGGCTGGAATGGTGATTTTTAACTTTTTGGTTTCTTGACGCTGTCCTCGTCCACCGCAGGTTTCACATTTGTCTTCAATCATTTGCCCAGACCCATTGCAGGTAGGGCAAACGGAGACTTGGGTAAAGCTGCCGAAGGGTGTGCGAGCGGCGCGCCGAACTTGCCCTGCACCATTACAGGTTGAGCAGGTTTGAGGGCGCGTTCCAGGTTTTGCACCTGAGCCATCACAGGTGTTGCAGTTTTCCAAATGGGCAATGCGAATTTCCTTCTCACCACCAAAAATTGCATCTCGAAAATCTAATTTTAGATCTAGCCGGAGATCGTCACCGCGAGCCGGTCCTCGTTTGCGAGTACTAGTTTGGGCACCGCTTGCACCGCCAAATCCACTAAAAAAGCTTTCAAAAATGTCGGCTGCGAATCCGCCAAAGTCACCAAAATCTTGCGCTCCGGCGGCTCCAGCGCTAACGCCTTGTTCGCCATAGCGATCGTACCGAGAGCGAAGTTCTGGCTCGGAGAGGACTTCGTATGCTCGATTAATTTCCTTAAAGCGCTCTTCGGCTCCAGGTTCTTTATTAACATCAGGATGGTATTTACGCGCTAAACGGCGATAGGCACGCTTAAGCTCTTCTTTGTCTGCTTCGCGAGAAATACCAAGGGTTTCATAGTAATCACCAGCCATAGCACGTTGATCTAAGGAGTAGAGGAATTGGGCGTTCTAATTTCAAATTCGATAAGAATAAAAAGTTGGCTAAAAGCAACATTGATTTGAGCAACTTGCTTTTTCTTGTAACCTACTTCTCTTTACCTTAGCGAATAAACTTCTAGCTTAAGTAAGAAATTTAGCTTATTCGCTTAGGCGATCGCTGACCCATAGCGGAGTTTTGTTGTTCGCAAATAACTTTTTCGTAAATAACCTAGTCAACTGGCTCATAGTCTGCGGTAATCGTGGCATCGTCTCCAAAATCATCATCATCATCGATAGAAGCAGTGTCAGAATTCAGATCATACTCAACTGTGGCATCTTGGGCTCCCGTATTGTTGAATTCATCGGTAGGAGCAGGGCTTGTTCGGGCGTAAACGGAGGCTCCAATAGCTAATAGAGTCTGCTGAAGCGCATCTAATCGCTTTTGCATATCATCGACCGTAATATTGGGGGTGGCGATTGCAGCTTTCAGTTCTTCAACTCGCTGCTCCCCTTGCGCTTTTAGCTCCTCAGTAATCCATTCGCTATTGTCTCGTAGCGTCGTCTCATAGCTATAGAACAAGGTATCTGCTTGATTTTTGAGGTCAACTAGCTGCTTCCGTGCCGAATCATCATCTGCATAGACTTCGGCTTCTTGACGCATCCGTTCAATTTCGCTGCCGCTCAAGCCGCCTGTATTAGAGATGGAAATACTTTGCTCTCGCCCCGTGCCTTTGTCACGAGCAGACACCTTTAGAATGCCATTTGCATCAATATCAAAAGTAACTTCTATTTGAGGAACGCCACGAGGCGCAGGTGGAATTCCAGGCAGTTGAAATTTGCCTAGGCTTTTGTTATCTTTCGCCATCGCCCGCTCTCCTTGAAGGGCGTGAATTTCGACTGAAGTTTGCCCATCGGTTGCGGTAGAAAAAACTTGGGTTTTGCTAGTGGGAACCGTGGTGTTGCGCTCGATAATTTTGGTAAATACTTCACCCAAGGTTTCAATCCCTAGGGAAAGAGGTGTTACATCAAGCAGCAACAAATCTTTAACTTCGCCACCTAAAACTCCAGCCTGAATCGCAGCCCCTAGGGCGACCGCTTCATCAGGGTTAACCGAGCGATCGGGTGCTTTATCATTGAAGTATTTACGAATTGCATCTTGAACTGCCGGAATCCGGGTAGAACCGCCGACTAAGATGATGCGATCGATATTAGTAATGCTTAAGTCTGAATCTTTGATCGCTTGTTCGGTGGGCTGAATGGTGCCTTCGACCAACTGATTGGCAAGCTCTTCAAACTTAGCGCGAGTTAACTCCGTTTCTAAATGTTTTGGACCGGTTTCATCGGCGGTGATGAAAGGCAGATTTATAGAAGTAGTTTTGGTGCTAGAAAGCTCAATCTTGGCTTTTTCTGCTGCCTCTCTCAGCCGTTGAAGCGCCATCTTATCAACGGAAAGATCGATGCTTTCTCCAGATTTGAAGTCCTCAATCATGCAGCGAACGATCGCATCATCAAAGTCATCTCCCCCCAAATGGTTGTTTCCAGAAGTCGCTTTGACTTCAAAAACTCCATCCCCCATCTGCAAAATAGAAACATCAAAGGTGCCGCCGCCCAAGTCAAAGACCAAAACGCACTGATCTTGGTCTTGTTTATCCATGCCATAAGCGAGAGCAGCAGCAGTTGGCTCGTTGATAATTCGCAGAACTTCTAGTCCAGCAATAGTTCCCGCATCTTTAGTGGCTTGTCGCTGGGCATCGCTAAAATAGGCAGGAACCGTAATTACGGCTTGGGTAACCGCTTCACCCAAGTAATTTTCTGCATCTTGCTTAAGCTTCTGCAAAATCATCGCAGAAATCTCTTGGGGAGTATAGGATCTACCGCGAATTTGAACATCCACCGTGTCGTCTTTGCCACGCACACAGTTGTAAGGAACGCGCGATCGCTCTTGTTCAGTTTCGTCCCACCGCCGACCGATAAACCGCTTAATGCTAAAGACGGTGTTTTCGGCATTCGTAACGGCTTGGCGCTTGGCGAGTTGCCCCACTAAACGCTCACCCCCTTTGCCAAACCCCACCATACTTGGAGTGGTTCGTCCGCCCTCGGAGTTAGAAATTACAACGGGCTGACCGCCTTCTAAGACAGCAACACAGCTATTTGTCGTACCTAGGTCGATCCCAATGACTTTTCCCATGGTTGGCGGCAGTAAAGGTACATGCGGTGAATGTGAAAATCGGCTAGCCAGTAAAGCTTAATGATATTGTCTAACGCTAATTTGTCTAATGCTAACTGCCTAGACTTCTTAGCACCAAACTCAACCTTGCGGTTATCACCCAATCTATTACTCAATCAGAGTTAGCGCTCGGAAACTCTTAGTCTGAATTATTTTGGTCGGCTTCCTCCGAGGGTATCACGGGTTCCAAAGGAGCGGCAACTTTCACCAGCGCATGGCGCAACACGCGATCGCCCACCAAATAACCCCGCTGTAGTTCTTCCATCACAATCCCTTCGGGATATTCATCCGTTGCTTGCCGCATCACTGCTTCATGCAAGGTCGGGTCAAACTCCAATCCCTGTGCCCGCATCGGTGCAACTCCTATGCGCTTTAAGCAATCTACTAATTGCTTATAAACACTTTGGTAACTTTTATGAATCGTTGTTTCTTGCTCAGTTTGGGGTTTGATTTGCGATCGCGCCCGTTCAAAATTATCTACAACTGGCAACATCTCAATCACCGTGGAGCATTTTATCTGTTGCTCAAGCTCTTCCTTCTCACGTTGGGTTCGCTTCCGGTAATTATCAAAATCTGCGGCAATTCGCATATATTGTCCAGTGCGGTCTTCAAGTTGAGTCTTCAACGCCTGAACCTCATCTTGTAGCGCACCCAGCTTTGCCAGATCCGCATCTTCAAGCGTTCCATCAACCCCCACTCCTGCTTCAGCAACTTCAGCTTCAACACCTTGCTGCTCTGCAAAATTAACCTGTTCCCCTCCTAACGCTGCTGCGTCCTCAAATATCACCTCGGTCGATGCACCTGAAGTAGTGTTTGCATTAGCGATGGACTTTTCCATTTCCTCTATCTGATTTTCTTCTTCCATCATTGTGGGCTTTCCAATTGCGACGAAGACTACTGACTGTATTGCGATTATCCCTGATTCTAAATCCCAGCCCATGCGGAAATCTAGCAGACCTAAAAAAAGACCCTAGACAAGTCTGACTTAATCCGTACCGTTTGAACTCATCTAAAGATAATCAAATTTTTTGTAAAAATGCCGTTTTTTCTTAATTTAGACCGCGAAAATTTCGATTTCCACCTAGATTTGGGTCGATTCTAGTCAAAAGCTATCCAAAAACTCACAGATCCTCAGTCAGAAATTTTGCTCCCATTCAAAAAACATCACAAAACCTGACGAAAACCTGACGAAGACAGCAGCAAAAGTTATCATCTGAGTAATCAAGATTTGTCAAAAGACCTAGATCCTGCTGCCCAGCAATTTGTAGAGGCGGCTGATGATAGGTCAACTTTATTCATCTGTGTTCTTTGATCGTTCGTATTCGACAGTTTTGGGAATATCTTATAAAGAGTTCATCTTCCACAGGCTATGACTCACTCCTCTTCTCCGCGTCGAGCGCTCGTTGTCCAGAATAACTTCTCACCGTTTGGAAACAAGCTGGTTCAGTCTGGCTATGTCAATGACGGACAGATGAAACAAGCCCTGATAGATAGCCGAAAATCTGGCAGATCTTTGCTGGATGTTTTGGAATTATTGACCGGGCAACAGCTTCCCCCAGATTTAATTCGGCAATACAAAAAGCAACAGCTTTTCGAGCTAAAGATTCTCTATGGAGTTGAATCGCTTGATCCAGAGATTAATCAAATTCCAACGGGGCAAATTGGCGAGCTGATTGGCACATTAATTCCGATCGACATGTGCCGTGCCCGTAAATTGATTCCGTTGTCTAAAGGGGAAGAGGGCGAAAAGCCCTATATCCTTGTGGCAATGGTTAACCCAGATGATTTGACTGCCCAAGATGATTTAAACCGGGTGCTGCGTCCTAAGAGCTTAGCGCTACAGCGTTTAGTGATTACCAATGAAGATTACCAACGTCTAATTTCTAGCTACTTGGATGAGCAGGTCGAGAAGCAGAAAAAACTTGAAGAGCATCAAAAAGTTGACATTAACGCGGATTTAGAAGACATAGGCTACATGGATCTGCAAGATGTTCAGGATGAAGCAGAAGCTGATCTGAACGTTGCTGATGCGGAAGCTGCTCCGGTGATTGCTCTAGCCAACAAGATTATGATCAAAGCTCTCCAAGAAGGGGTATCAGACATCCACATTGAACCGCAGGAGGAGTTTTTGAGGGTGCGATTTAGACGGGATGGGGTGCTGCGTGAAGCCTTTGATAAGCCGTTTCCTAAGAAAATTATTCCGGCAGTAACGGCTCGCTTCAAAATCATGGCTGACTTAGATATTGCTGAGCGCAGGTTACCTCAAGATGGTCGGATTCGCCGTCGCTTTGACAATCGTAATATTGATTTTCGGGTGAGCACGCTGCCTAGTAAACATGGCGAAAAAGTGGTGTTGCGGATTCTGGATAATTCCGATACACAATTGGGTCTGGTTAAGCTGATTAGCGATCCAGACACGCTGAAAATTGTTCAAGGCATGGTGGCAAAACCGTTTGGACTAATTTTAGTCACAGGTCCAACCGGCTCTGGCAAAACGACGACTCTCTACTCTGCTCTGTCTGAACGCAATGATCCTGGCGTAAACATCAGCACGGCGGAAGACCCGATTGAATACACGATGGCGGGATTAACTCAGGTGCAGGTGATTCGTGAGAAGGGCATGGATTTTGCGATGATCCTGCGGGCGTTCTTGCGACAAGATCCCGATGTGATTCTGGTGGGTGAGACGCGCGATCGCGAAACTGCAAAAGCCGCGATTGAGGCGGCTCTAACCGGTCACCTAGTTTTAACCACCTTGCACACCAATGATGCGGCTGGCGCGATCGCTCGGCTCGATGAAATGGGCGTTGAACCCTTCATGGTTTCTGGCGCACTGCTCGGAGTGGTTGCCCAGCGGTTGGTGCAGCGAGTCTGTAGTGAGTGCCGAATACCCTACACTCCCAGCCGAGATGAACTATCTCGATTTGGCTTGACCAGTTCTGGGGATGGTGAACTGACCCTGTATAAAGCGAATGCATTACAGCCTCAAGAAGTTCAAGAGGCAAGTGCAAAAGGGCAACTTTGCCAGAAATGTCACGGGGTCGGTTATAAAGGACGGTGCGGTGTTTACGAAGTAATGCGAGTCACTGAACAGATCCAAACGCTGATTAACCAAGGTGCGCCCACAAGCACCTTAAAAGAAGTCGCGGTAGAAGAAGGCATGACAACCTTACTTGCCTACAGCTTAAATTTGGTTAGGCAAGGAGATACAACCCTAGAAGAGATAGAACGGGTTACTTTCACTGATTCTGGGTTGGAATCAGAACTCAAAACCAAACGAAAGAGTGCCTTAAGTTGCCGCACCTGTAGTGCAGAACTCAAGCAAGAATGGTTGGATTGCCCCTATTGCCTCACTCCACGCTTTCAAGATTAGCTATGAAAGCTTGATCACGATTGTGGGTATCCTAGGAACTTGCAATGCCTAACCAGTCGGAAAACAAAATGTTGAGCGGGTTACACTGCGCGATCGCAAATAGCCCCATAGACAATCCATAGAAAATCATTCGCGAGAAGGAGCAGCCTAATGGAATTGATGATTGAAGACTTGATGGAGCAGCTAGTTGAAATGGGCGGCTCTGATCTGCACCTCACGGCTGGATTGCCACCCTACTTCCGCATTAGTGGTCACCTACAGCCCATTGGCGATCAAGCCCTAAGTGCTGAAGAATGCCAACGCCTCATCTTCAGTATGCTAAACAACACCCAGCGAAAAAACCTTGAACAAAACTGGGAATTAGATTGCTCCTATGGCGTTAGAGGACTGGCTCGTTTTCGCGTTAACGTCTACAAAGACCGAGGCACCTATGCCGCTTGCCTGCGGGCACTGAGTTCCAAAATTCCCAACTTTGAAAAACTGGGACTTCCTGATGTGGTGCGAGAAATGGCAGAAAAGCCGAGAGGGCTGATTTTGGTGACCGGTCCCACCGGGTCCGGCAAAACCACCACTCTTGCTGCCATGATTGATCTAATCAATCGCACCCGCGCTGAACATATTCTGACGATTGAAGATCCGATCGAATTTGTGTATGAACCGATCAAAAGCTTGATTCATCAGCGTCAGCTTGGAGAAGACACCAAAAGCTTTGCCAATGCACTCAAAGCAGCCCTGCGGGAAGATCCAGACATTGTTCTCGTGGGCGAAATGCGTGACTTAGAAACCATTTCTCTTGCTATTTCTGCCGCAGAAACAGGTCACCTGGTTTTTGGCACCCTACACACCAGTTCTGCCGCACAAACCGTTGACCGGATTATTGACGTGTTTCCTGCTGATAAACAAACCCAGATAAGAGTACAGCTTTCTAACTCTCTCGTTGCTGTTTTCAGTCAAACCTTAGTCCCGAAAAAGAATCCTAAACCCAATGAATATGGTCGAATCATGGCACAGGAGATTATGATCATCACCCCAGCCATTTCTAACCTAATTCGAGAAGGAAAAACGGCTCAAATTTACTCAGCCATTCAAACAGGCGGCAAATTGGGGATGCAAACACTAGAAACTGTGTTGGCAAACCAATACAAACAAAATCTTATTAGTTTTGAAGCCGCAATGTCTAAAACTTCACGTCCCGATGAATTGCAGCGACTGATTGGAAATTCACCTGCTACTGCTCAGGCAGGTGCAGCCCGCCGCTAGTCAAACTATGCCGCTTTGAATTCAATTTCTAAGCGATCTCATGTAAAAGCGGCATAATAGCACTGTAGTTTACACATTCTACTAATCCTTACAGGTACTTAGCTATGCCGACTTTTGTTGCTCGTGTTCAAGACGGTAGCGGCAGCCGAACAGAAAAAATCGTCGCAGAATCTCTTCGGGAAGCACGGGCTTCCTTTCGGGAGAGAGGATTGCTTGTTAAAGAGCTTAAGCAGCAGGAAAAGCTGTCTTTTAACTTTAGCTTGAAGAGTATAAGTGACTCAATGGCTAAGGTGACCGTTAAGGACAAAGCGGTGTTTTCTCGGCAGTTCGCGGCGCTAGTCAACGCAGGCGTGGCAATGGTTAGAGGATTGGGAGTTTTATCGGAGCAATGCGAAAACCCAAAGTTAAAAAGAGCGCTATTGGGTGTGAGTGCAGATGTGCAGCAAGGGGTGAGTTTATCGGATTCGATGCGTAAATATCCTGAGTGTTTTGATGATCTGTACGTCGCCATGATTCAGGCGGGAGAAGTGGGTGGGGTTTTAGATGAAGTGCTTAACCGTTTAGCAAAGCTTTTAGAAGATGTAGCTCGGTTGCAGAATCAGATTAAAGCAGCGATGTCTTATCCCGTCACGGTAGGCTCACTGGCGATTTTGATTTTCTTTGGCATGGTGCGGTTTTTACTACCAATTTTTGCCACGATTTTTCAGGATATTGGCGTTGAGTTGCCAGCCTTTACCCAGGCAATGATGAATATTAGTGGCTTTGTGCAGAATATTTTCAATGTTGCGATGACGATCGCAGTTGTCGTGGGTGTGGTCTATGCTTTCAAGCAATACTACAAAACGCGGATTGGTAGAGAAACCGTCGATCGCCTCATGTTAAAAGCGCCCTTGTTTGGAGACTTAATTCAAAAAAGCGCAACCGCCCGTTTTTGCCGCACCTTTGGAGCGCTGACTCGCTCTGGAGTTCCAATTCTGACCTGCCTAGAAATTGTGCGTGATACGGCGGGTAACCAGATTATTGCCAATGCGGTTGATGAAGCTCGCCGCGAGATTCAAACCGGGGGCATGATTAGCGTTGCGTTGCAGAAGGAACAGGTTTTCCCGCTGATGGCAATTCAAATGATTAGCATTGGGGAAGAAACAGGAGAACTGGATAAGATGCTTTCTAAAGTTGCCGACTTTTATGAGGATGAAGTGGAGCAAGCGGTTAAAGCGCTGACCAGCATTATGGAACCCATCATGATTGTGCTGTTGGGAGGGATGGTCGGGTCGATTTTGCTGGCGATGTACCTGCCAATGTTTGCCGTGTTTGAGAAATTGGGCTAATAGCAACTGTCATTATGGTGACTCAAAAAGTTTTCTATGAAGAGGCTTTGGCAGAATATAGCAATGCTACAGCCGCGATCGCCCTTTTAAGGCAATATCGTCCCTATCTGGAAATGATTCCCAGTATGCGTCGCCCCGATGAAAGCCTGATCACGATTCCCCTACCGATTGTTCGACTCCGGGGAGCGATCGCATCATCAAGTGGAGGCGTTAGCATCGGGCAAGCCGGAGAAACCTTGTGTCTACCTTGCGATATTGCCATTTTGATGTGCGATCCGGAATGGAAGATCAAAACAGGCGTAGAGATTTTTGTGTTTATCCATCGTCCCGAAGAAGACTTTTCTGATTTGTTGGGGCGCTGGCGACATACCCAAGTTCATTTAAGCCGAGGCTATGAATGGGATATGCCCTTTCGCTATCGTCATATTTTGAGCGACGGAGCAGATAGTACCTATCCACTATTTGTGATTTTTGAAGGAACACCAGAGCGAATTAAGCGCGGTTTAAAGGGATCTTATCTCCCGTTTGTGACTCGCCACGATCCTAATGGGGCGATCGCAGAAGATGCAGTAGAACTTTCAGAAACAGAAGCTCTGTGGATGGATGATCAACAGACCCTGCACGATTAAAGCAGGTTGTCATCGCTATCAACAGATAGCTAAAGGAATTTTGTCGGCTATCTGATTCATCAGCGAAATCAGGATCAGGCGGTTGGGGAGCAGCGCTAAAAGTTTTGGGCCACGCTTTTGTTTCTTCTAAGATTGGCTCTGCAAAATCTTCTGGCGTGGGAGGCTCCACAAAGTTTGTCTGTTCCCACAGCTTCTTGGTATTCTCGAAAAGTGGCTTTAAGGCAATCAAAGCCTCAGTTGCCGATTGATAACGAGCAAAATGATCAGAACCCACCATTTTGTCGAGAATTTCGGCAAGAGTATGGCTGACTTGAACATTTTCTTTCCATTTAAATTCATCAGTATCAGGATCTCGCTTCTGATTTAACTCTTTAGCCGATATCCCAGTCAGTGCCAAGATGCCAACAATGCCAACTGAATAAATATCGCTGCTA
This sequence comes from Leptolyngbyales cyanobacterium, assembly GCA_038250345.1. Taxonomy (GTDB): domain Bacteria; phylum Cyanobacteriota; class Cyanobacteriia; order Leptolyngbyales; family Leptolyngbyaceae; genus ULC077BIN1. Next base: position 3,936 of record JBBSCL010000010.1, on the reverse strand, counting down.
AGACGAGGACGACCATGGGCTTGTTCGGGTGCCATAAATCCATCAGTTCCTATGGCAACTGTCATGTGACTAACGGATTCAGGATCGCCTAACTGTTCAATTCTTTGCTCAACTTCTTTGACTGCACCAAAGTCAATTAGAACGAGTTTGCTATCTAATCTTCGTCGGATAATGTTGGCAGGTTTAATATCTCGATGAATCACATTTTTGCTATGGATAAATTCTAAAACTGTCAGCAGGTCTTGCAGGATAGAAACAACCTTCAATTCGGGCAGCCGCCGCCCAAACATCTCCTCTTGAAGGGGTTTGCCCTCAATGAAGTCCAGCACCAGGTAAAATTCATCTTTTCGATAGGTGAGAAGCCTCGGAATTTGGTCGTGTTCTCCCAAATCTTGTAGAACTTTGGCTTCTCGGTCAAATAAATCTTTTGCTAGTTTGAGCGCATTAGGCTTAGTGTTGACGGGGCGCAACTGTTTGACCACACAAAAAGGTTTCCCTGGTCGGCTAGCATCTCGTGCTTTGTAAGTTTTACCAAATCCACCAGAGCCGATTTCTTCCCACACTTCATACCGTCCATCTAGTATTCTGCCAATGACTTCTAGGTTTCGTTGTTCATCAATCACACCCCGAAGGTCGCTGTCTCCGCTGGCGTAGACAAAATTCTTCACATCTTGAGAGCCACCATGCTGTTGAAGAGCTTGGCGACGTTGCTGGGTTGCGCGCTGCTGTTGCAGTTTCTCGCTCCTGATGCCGGTGACTAAATAAGAGGCTCCGCTGAGGACGATCGCCACCACTGGCATTGCAGTCGGCAAAATCAACCGTCCAGCGACAAACACACTGTAGCTAATGCTGACCCAGCCTAAAGCCAGCGCGATCGCGATGCCAAAGCGGCGTAGGGGGCTAATCTGACGATTACGGCTTTGCACGTAGCCCGCAAATAATACCAGCACTGCTACAAGCACACCTTGGGCTGGCAGACTGGGGATCGCTGTTGAGATCGATCGATTTTCGAGCAGTGTGGCGATCGCATTGGCATTAACCTCCACCCCCGGCATCTTGCCAAAGGGCGTAAAATGAACGTCTTGGTAAGATGCTGCTGTCGGACCAATTAAAACAATCTTTCCCTCAAACGTTTTTTGTCGGCGATGATTCTCCCAGGTTTCCGGGTCTAGCACTTCCCAAAAGGGAATTTGAGTAAAGGTTTCTGCAGGTCCATAGAAAAATATATTCTCGCCTTTAGGTGGCTCATAAGTTATCTTGCTGGCGTTCAAGGCTGCGTGAGAAAATGCTGGATACTGACTTGCCATCTGCTCAAAGTTTTTTGCAACTTGAAAATTCCCTGCTCGTGCTGAGTTGAGCGCGACTTGCCGAGGATACTCACTAGCAAACATACGAATTTCATTATCCGCTTCAGTCAAGTAATTAATCGATCCAAGTGATCCAGGCTGCGTTTGAAACATTTCCTGGGGAAGCTTAATCTGAATCTGATATGTTGACCCTGTTTTTGGTATGCTCTCTTCGTACTCAAGGGCTAAGGTAATGCGTCCGGCATAGCGCTGCAAGGTTTTTTGAAATCGCAGATCCTCTTGGGGATAACTACTGGGCAGATCAAAAATCAGATCTACCCCAACAGATTTTGCGCCAGCACTCATCACACGATCAACCGCTTGAGCGTAAGCTGACCGTTTCCAGGGAGAAGTGGTTAATGGTTCTAAATAGGCGTACTTTTTCGGATCGGCTGTATAGAAGTTTTTTGCCTGAGAATTAGAAGCTTCATCCATTGCGAGGATGATGACTTCATTAGGCGGAGCAACGGCACCACGAAGGTTGAAAAACTGAGATTGCATCTGTCGTTCAAGTCGCTGTGACGTTGAGTCGATCGCCACTGACAAACCCGCAGTCACGGCGCAGATCGTCAGCAGTCCATGACCCACGTTAGAAACATTCCAAATATTAATCTGCCGCAATGCAGTAAACCGATTGAAAACAAAATTCCGCAAAAAACGCAAATTAAACCCTGCCGAGTCAGCAATCAGCGTTTTGGCTTGAGGGTGGGATGAGTCTGGCGACATGATTAAAACTTAGCAATAAGGTTGTCATGCTTGGACTGTAGTGAAACTATGAAGCGGCAGCAGTAATGTGGCGATCGCCGCCATAATAAAACCCTTCACTCTAAATCCCTCTCTTAAAGGAGGACTTTGAAGTAAAGGAGGACTTTGAAGGCTCCTTTTATCGCTGTCTCCTTTTCTCCTGCACCTTGCCACGCAGCCTATACTATTAGAGCGTATTCACAGACGACTAGCTAGTTTTCTCAACTTTGCATTAAGGGTCGCAAAAAGGCTATCAGAATATGACGCTGCTGGCTCACCTTATATTTCATCAGTAAAAGTCTTATTTTTTGCGATCGCAACACACTTCTCTAAATTAAATCGGTAGAATCTTTAGTAACCATTGAAAACGTCTTAAACTGCCAATTCACTAAATAAAAAGAGATATGCATATTTTTATAAAACAAGTTAAGTTCAGTTTCTTGAGGAAATAATTAAGCATCAAATTATATGAAATTAGTACTACTTAATTAGTGGCTTGCAATTAAAGATACTTCAATCATACCGACTTCTTAAATCTGAGAAGGTCTTGGAGAAAAGTATTCTCGCAGACTTGATTTAGTTGCAAAGCGCACATTTTCTAACTTTTACAGGTATAAATTGACTCTATAAGTTGCTGTCGGGCAATTCTAGTTACTCTAAATTAACTTGTTACAATTAGTTATTAAAATATTTAACTTCTAGGTTTTGATTCTTTATGCAGTATTCGATGAACCGTCTTTCTATTTTTGTAGACGGCAACAATATGTTCTATGCTCAGCAAAAGAATGGGTGGTTCTTTGATCCAAAGCGCGTTTTAGAACATTTTACTCGTGAAGCTGACACTGTTTTAGTGAATGCGTTTTGGTACACAGGGCTTAAAGATTTGCAAGACCAACGAGGTTTTCGTGATGCCCTAATTAGCTTGGGTTACACCGTCAGAACTAAGATTTTGAAAGAATACTACGACGATAATTCGGGGCGTTACTCGCAAAAAGCGAACCTGGATATTGAAATCGTGGTGGATATGTTTAATACGGTCGATCAATACGATCGCGTGATTTTATTTAGCGGCGATGGCGATTTTGAACGCGCGATCGAATTACTTCGCGGCAAAAGCACACACATCATCGTAGTTTCTACTGAAGGAATGATTGCCCGTGAACTTCGTAACGCTACTGACCACTACATTGACTTGAACGATATTCGTAAAGAAATCGAAAAAACTGATTACTAGAAACTTTATTTTATTTGCTGAATTTTATCTACCGACAGAGCGGCTTTTAGAGACACAGGCATTGCCAGCAAATGATTTGCTATTAGCCATCAAAAGCAATTAGAAAAATTTCTAACTTATTGAGAAGGAGACAAAAATCCCTGGATTGTTTCCAAGGTATTTAAAACAAGCGGTAGGCTAGTAGGCAGAACGATTGTTTTGCAGATAGGATCTTTCGCAACTATGAACACTCAGTCTCAGCCCGACCGGATTATCATCTTTGACACCACACTCCGGGATGGCGAACAATCTCCCGGTGCAACGCTCAACGTGGACGAAAAGCTGGCGATCGCACGGCAACTGGCGCGACTGGGTGTGGATGTGATCGAAGCCGGGTTTCCCTACTCCAGCCCTGGCGATTTTGAAGCCGTTCAAAAAATTGCCCGAACGGTTGGCACTGTTGATGGTCCGATTATTTGCGGGTTAGCCCGTGCCAATCGACCCGACATCAAAGCCGCTGCCGAAGCAGTGAAACCTGCGGCTCATCACCGAATTCATACCTTCATTGCCACCTCTGATATTCACTTGGAATATAAGCTGCGGAAAACCCGCGCTGAAGTGAAGGCGATCGCC
>JBBSCL010000009.1:0-17892 GCA_038250345.1 Leptolyngbyales cyanobacterium | reverse complement strand
CATCAAAATCGTCTGGCTTAAAGTCGCTCAATGGCTTCGAGTATTGATCTGTGATATCAATGCCGATATCGTTCATCGTGGCGATCGCTTCTGGGCGTACTTGACTGGCTTCCAATCCAGAACTGGTGACTGCAATTTTGCCCTTACCAAGGGTTTTGGCAAACCCTTCTGCCATTTGCGATCGCGCCGAGTTCTTTTTGCAAACGAACATCACTCGTTTCATCTAAATGCCTCTTATTTAAGAAATGTCTTGGATACAGTCTTGAAAATTGCTGGATAGCTGACGGTAAACCAGCACGGCTAACTGGGCACCTAAAATTGGCGCAACCCAATAGACCCATTGATGCTGCCAGATGCCGCTGACTAGGGCAGGCGCTAGCGATCGCGCCGGGTTCATGCTGGCTCCAGTGATCGGTCCCATGCAAGCAGCTTCTAAGCCTACGGTTAAGCCGATCGCCACTCCAGCAAACCCAATCGAGGCGCGTCGATCTAGCCCCGACCCTAAGATGATGAACATGAGGATGAACGTTAGCACCGTTTCGAGTACCAACGATTGCAGCCAATTATCGTTCAGCGGTAGGGTTGCGCCCAAGTGTGCCACGTTGCCCAAGCTCAGGCGTAGCAGAGCAGAAGCCGCGATCGCGCCGCTTAACTGAGCCACAATGTAGGGCAACACTCGACGTTTTTGGAAAAAGCCACTGCTGCAAAATGCGATCGTCACCGCTGGGTTAAAGTGGGCACCGCTAATGTGCCCCAAGGCATAAATCAACGCTGCAACAACCGCTCCAAACACAAGGCTAATGCCCAAATGAGTCACCGCACCATTGCTAATCTGGTTCACCATGATGGCTCCCGTTCCGGCAAAAATCAGAATGAAGCTGCCGATCGCTTCTGCCGTCAGCGCTGGAGCTAAAACACCCAAGCTTTCAATATCCAGTAATCTCAATTTTGTTCCCATTGACGCTTGATGTGGGTATTTTGCAGCCGCTTGAATTCTGAACCTTTTTGCTGGAAAGCCGCTTCAATAAAAATTGATGCAATGCGAAAAGCGTCCTGCAATTAAGGATTACTTGCCTGCGTCGCCTCTTGGAATGTGGTCTGTCTGCGTAATAGCTCAGCGACTGTAATATCCGGCTCTGGTACTCCCTGGAACGCAGTGCCAATTTCGCCACGAGTAAATTGAATCTCTGCCAACCGATAGGCATCCTCTGGCAACGGCAGATAGCCCACCGTCTCAACCAGCGTTGGCGCATTTTTCAGATAAAACTCCACAAACGTCCGCAGTTCTGGCTTATCCTGTGCCGACTTCGAGTTCACATAGATAAACAATGGACGAGCAAGCGGCTGATAGGTGGCATTTTTAATGTTGGCATCATCGGGTGCAATTGCCCCTTTGCCATTGTCTACCGGGAGTGCTTTCACCGCGCCTTTGCTTTGCTTGTAATAGGCATGGGGAATGTATCCCAATGCTGCGGGAAATTTGGTAATCCCCTGCACCAGAATGTTGTCATCTTCACTGCCTACATAGTCGGATCGGGAATTGCTAGCATCCCCCATAATGACCTCGTTAAAGTAGTCGAAGGTTCCAGAGTCGGCTCCGGCACCAAACAAGCTCAGGGGCTGATTTGGATAGGATGCCCGAATCTGATTCCAGTTTTTGACTCTGCCCTGAGCGGGTCTTTCCCACACTTTTTTCAGTTCGGCAACGGTGATGTCTTTTGCCCAGGTGTTTTGAGGATTGACCGCAATCGTGAGGGCATCAAAAGCGATCGGGAGTTCGATAAAAGCGACCCCGTTTTTGATGCAGGTTGCCATTTCTGCTTTCAGAATGGGGCGTGAAGCATTGCTGATGTCGGTTTCACCCGCACAAAATCGCCGAAACCCAGCGCTACTGCCAGCAAATTTCACTTCTAACTCGGTTTTTCCTCCCTCTGGGGTACTGCGAAACGCTTTGGCAACGGCATTGGTGATGGGGTAAACCGTACTGGAGCCATCAGCCACAATTTTTTCGGCGGGTGGTGCAATTAGGGTAGGGGTTTCTGCCTGCTTCGTTGGGGCACAAGCATTCATGGCAAAAATCGCGATCGCGACCAAGATAGCGATTAACGGAAACTTCAGTTTGTTTTGAGTCGTGTAAATCATAGAGTGCTAAACCCTTTAAGCTAGATTTTGTAGAAGTTGATCGAGTTTGCCCTCTTGTTCCAGGGCATATAGGTCGTTGCAGCCACCGATATGTTGGTCTTGAATGAAAATTTGAGGAACGGAATGCTGCCCGTTACTGCGTGTGTTCATCACTGCCAAAGCTTCATCTCCATCAATTGAATACTCTGTAAATTCAATGCCTTTAGAATTCAGCAAATGCTTGGCACGAATGGAATAGGCGCAGGTGGGTTTAGTGTATATTTCAACCTTAGAAGCCATCGCTTTCTCCAAAAAAACCGCAGTCCACACTGAACAGTAGCCGGGTCTTAAAATGGCAGGCTACTTCTTTTGAGACTCAGATTTCTGAGATTCTGAAAGCTGAAACACTGCCTGTCTCCGCAGCAGTTCCGCAATCGTCACATTCGGTTGAGGCACTCCCTCAAATACGGTGCCAATTTCGCCCCGTGTGAATTGAATGGTGGCAAGGCGATAAGCTTCAGCAGGGAGGGGAACATAGCCTACCGTTTTAGATACCCGTCCAACATGGGTTAGGTAGTACTCGACAAATGCTTTTAGCTGTGGGTTATCTTGAGCCGCTTTAGCGTTGACGTAAATAAACAGTGGGCGCGAAAACGGCTGATAGGTTGCATTGGCAACCGCTTCACGAGATGGCAAAACCGCTCCCTTGCCGTCATCTACTGCCAAAGCTTTTAAGCGTTTCTGGCTCGCTTCAAAGTAGGCAAAGGGAATGTAACCCAGTGCGTTTGGATCTTTTTCAATTCCTTGAACCAGCACGTTGTCATCCTCGCTGGCGGTATAGTCGCTGCGGCTTGCCTCTGGGTTACCTACGGTGATTTCATTAAAGTAGTCGAAAGTGCCGGAATCTTTGCCCGCCCCAAACAAGGCGAGGGGCTTATTGGGATAGGATGCTCGAATTTGATTCCAGTTCTTGATTTTGCCTTCGGCTAGAGGTTCCCAGACTTTTGTTAGTTCTGCAACCGTGATGTCTTTCGCCCAGTCATTTTTTGGATTGACTGCAATGGTCAACGCATCGAAGGCTACAGGAATCTCAATGAAGCCCACGCCTGAATTGGCACAGACTTCTGCTTCTTTGAGCAGGATCGGGCGAGAAGCATTGCTGATGTCGGTTTCGCCCGTACAAAATTTGTTGAAGCCGCCGCTTGTACCAGAGAATTGCACATCAATGTTGGCTTTCGTGTTGGTCTTACGATACTCTTGGGCGATCGCGTCTGAAATGGGAAAAACTGTACTAGATCCATCAACTTTGATTGTTTTTGCCGTAGTTGGGTTGGAACTCTCTGCTTGAGGCTGGCTGCAAGCAGACAGGGCTGCGATCGCGGCGAATGCAACCCAGGAAAATCCAAGCTTTATGAAAAGATTAGTAGCCATTGATTAACCTCATCCTTTGCAATTCTATGAAGCGTTTAGCAGATGCTTTTGGGCACCTGAGTATCTTGTGTAAGGGCTTAGCATTCGGGCAACATCTTATTGACTCAATCAGAAATTGACTGCCGAATGCCAAGCCTCTACAGGAATCTATAAATCAACGAAAAATTTAGAGGTGAAAATAATTTACTTAAAGTGATGTTCTTATCATTTCAAATAAAGTTGATTGGTAGTGTCTACCAAAACACATGTTTAAAAATATTCAAAAAAATTCACTTAAAAAAATTGATGGGTTGAACTTAGTCTTAGCAGGCACGAGCTGGCGCAACCAGGCTAAAGCGGCGATAGTCGGCAAGATATTGCTCAAGCACGACAAACTGAGGCAGGTTCAAACTGTAATAAATCCAGCGACCTTCTTGCCGCGATCGCACTAATTCGGCTTCTTTCAAGGTTTTGAGATGAAATGATAGCTTCGATTGGCTTACCTCTAGGCGATCGCACAAATCACAAACACAGAGTTCTTGTTGTCGCAGCAGATCCAAAACCTTGAGCCTGAGCGGGTCAGAAAATGCATGAAAGCCAGCCGCGATCGTGGGAGAAATGACTGCTTGTATCATCAATTTTTTTGAAATATACCTTTAGTTTTACGAGTCAATTCCATTTCGTCAATGTGGATTTACGAAGCAAGCAATCGAGCAACCTCACAGGCAAAGCTAGGTAATAAGGGAGATGTGATGCGATCGCTTACTAGCAGGGTGGTAACCAATACCAGTTGAGAATTTTCTCGACGATAGACCTCAATCCGTTGAGCGATGCGATCGACAATCCAATATTCCTGAACGCCTTGGGTGGAGTAGAGTTTCAGCTTGGCTAAACGATCTCGGTCTTCATTGGCTTTTCCGGGCGATAACACTTCCACCGCTAATTCAGGTGCGCCTTGTAAATGCCCCGCTTCATCTTCAATTTGGGCTAATCGTTCATGACTGACCCACACCACATCTGGAGAAACGTTATCCGAGTCTGAAAAAATCAGACCGGGCATAATGGAGGCTTCGCCTAATTCGCTCTCCAGCGACCAACTATCCAACGCTGCGAAGATACGTCCAGTGACTTGCTGGTGCTTATGGTGAGGCGATCGCGTCACAAACAATTCTCCATCAATGATTTCATAGCGAATCCATTCGTTATCCGGTAACGCCTCAACATCCCGAATTGTCCAACGAATCCCGGTTGTGGTTTGATTCACAAAGCAATGCTCCCAGACATCAGGCTGTTTTCAATTGTAAAAGATTAAACCCGCGATCGCGCTCTACATTAAGGGGCTACCAGATTCGGATAAGCCAATTTCAAGTGCCTGATCTATGTTGCCATCGCGATCGTCATTTGACGGCACGATTCTGAGCAGCGCTGACAGGATTGGGCACACTGGCGGCAGTGGTCGTGATCGTGCTTGTTGCATTCTTTGGCACAGCGATCGCAGACATCCGCACAAAGGCTACACAGTTGACCATGCAAATCAGAGTTTCGTGCCATGAACCGAGCGCACAAGCTGCAAATATCAGCGCAGTCACGGCAGTATTTAATACAGTCTGCCATCATCTGCGCCATGTCACTACTTAAACAGGCAGTGGCACAGCTTTCACAGTCTTGTAAACAATCGAGACAGTTTTGAATGCAGATTTCTAGCAGCGATTCGTGAGATTGAGTCATCATGATCGGTTGGCTCCTGAAGGGTAGTTTTGAGCGGCAAGTTAATGCTGCTCAAAATCACCTTAAGCAAACCGATCCGCGATCGCGTCTACCCGACGGTTGAAGGCATTCTATCCAAAGGCGTAGTCTTGTTAATCCTTCTTCTATAGCATGTCAAGTTCAAAGAACATTCGCTAGCGTGAGATGGAATCGCTATTCAAATGCTTATGTACCGCTTTTCATTTCTACTGCTTTTAGGATGTACTTTGGTTGCCTGCCGAACTGCTGATACATCCCGCGCCACGATTCCTTCTCCAGCAGCGTCTGCACTAACTCAGACTGAAACAACTCGGACTGAAACAACCAGCCAAACAAAGGTGGCTCAAGTCTCTCCAGCAAGCGTGATTAGAACCCAAACGCTCTCACCTCAGCCAATCAAGATTACTCCTGAGAGTTTGCCGCAGCCCAATGCCAGCAACAGCGCCTCCAAATCTCCTAACGTGCTACCGATTCCCGCCAACCCAACGTTGCAGGTGCCAGCGGGTTTTGTAGTCAATGTGTTTGCGGAAGGACTCGATCGCCCTCGTTGGTTAGCGCTAACGCCATCGGGCGACGTGCTGGTGACTGAAACTCGTCAAAACCGGATTCGATTGCTGCGGGATGCCAACAAAGACGGAGTTGCAGAAGTTAAAAAAACCTTTGCTACCTCTCAAAACGGGCTGAATATTCCCTTTGGGATGTCATTCAGCAACAATGCTTTCTTTTTAGGAAACAGCGCTGCTGTGTTGCGATTTCCTTATACCAAAGGACAGGAGCAGTTGACCGGACAAGGCACGAAGATCACAGACTTGCCAGGGGGCGGCTATAACCAGCACTGGACACGCAATGTGGTCGTCTCGCCAGATCAAACGAAGCTGTATGTGTCGATCGGGTCACAGTCGAACCTGAGCGAAGAACCGTTGCCTCGTGCGTCGGTGCAGGTGATGCGGCTAGATGGTTCCGATCGCCAAACTTTTGCATCCGGCTTGCGAAACCCGGTAGGGCTGGCGTTTCATCCGATCACTGGCGCGTTATATACCACGGTCAACGAGCGCGATACCTTGGGCGATGATTTGGTGCCCGATTACTTCACCCAAATTCAGGCAGGGCAGTTTTACGGCTGGCCTTATGCCTATTTGACCCGCGATCGTCTCGATCCTAACCATGTTCAAAATGGGAAGAGTGTCCGTCCCGATTTGGTCGCTAAAACGCAAACGCCAGATGTTTTATTTCAAGCACACTCGGCTGCTTTGGGGCTTCAGTTTTACAACGGTCAAACCTTTCCTGCGAAATATCGCAACGGTGCTTTCGTTGCCTTTCGTGGCTCTTGGAACCGCGATCAGGGCACAGGTTACAAAATCGTGTTTATTCCATTTAATAGCGCTGGACGACCCCAAGGCTACTACGAAGATTTTCTCACAGGTTTTTTGACGAATCCCTCTGGTCCTGATGTCTGGGGCAGACCCGTCGGTTTACTGACTCTCGTGGACGGCAGTTTGTTGTTGACAGAGGAGGCAAATGGGCGAATTTATCGGATTCAGTATGGCAAAGAATAGGGAGTAGAGGTCAGGTTTTTTCATCATCCGAAACCCGTTCGCGTAGCGTCTCCGTAGCTCTTGATTCTCGCAGGGTAGGAGTTAATCTGAAACCCGAAACCCGACTTTGGACTTATCCTCTCAGGGCTGCCAGGATCACGCTAAGAAACTTGTCTAAACTAGGATTCGCGACGAGTTTGGCATAGCGTATGGCAACTTGGCGCAGATTTTTGTGGTCGGCGAACCAGGTGGGTGTGGGAAAAATCCGAAAGGGTGCGCGTAGCACTGTTTTTTGGGGATGGTCAAATAGGTAGGAATTATGAACGATGCCGCGTCCAGAGCAGACATCATCTAAGGGATTGCCGGGAAATGCGCCCCAAGTTGCACCAGCCAGCATGAACATCATCCCCGTCCATACGTTGATGCCGATCGCGCCATATTGCAACTGGGCGATCGCATCATCTAGCTCCGTCTGATAGCGCCGTTCCGTTTTGGGATCAATCAGCAGCACACAGGATAAATTACCCCAGATTGATTCATTCACAAACGGAATAGCTTTTGCCAAAAAATCTTTAGCATTGTTGGCTTCTAAGGTGACTTCTGCCAGCACTCCGCAAAAAGCTTCTGTTTGCAAGGCATATTCATCCGCGTCAGGCGGCACATTGGAAATCACCGTCCAGGGAATGCTGCCTTCGGGGCGTGTTCCTAGGGCGATCGCTTGGGGGTACTGATCCAAAAATGCCTGATAGCGATCGTGGGCACCGGGATAGTAAGCTTTGCGCGGTGGAATGGCGGCGAGTGCCTGGTGCAAGTGGTGTAAAAACTCATCTTGTTGATGCCAACCGCTGGCAGTGATCACCACTTTTGCCGCGACGCAGTTAAAGCTGGCATTGTGGGCAACCATGCTAGCAACTTGTCGAGCTTGAAAGGCAATATCCCCCGCAGACCAAGTTCCTGGCACAATCAAAATGGGCGTGACGCAGCCTAACTCGGAGGTAATCGGTTTGGTGAGGATAGGATTATGAGCCGCTTTGCGCTGCTGTTGTTCCTCTAGGGTGCTACCCCAGACGATCGCGTCGTGGGTATGGTGCGACCCGGTGATGTGGATGGTTTCAATCTGCGAATGTTGGCACAGATATTGTCCCAAGTCTGCACCACCATACACGATCGCTAGAAAGCCAGATTGAATCAACGGCTCCAAAGCTTTTTCCAAAAATTCACCCGCGTAAGCATTCACTGGGTTCATCTTCAGCAGAACGACTTGATTCTCCGCGAATAGTTTGTGCAGGCTATCCAATACGGCGATCGCCGACACATTTCCCGCCCCCAGCACAAGTGACACTGCCCCCTGGTGAAGAGTTTGCCGATAAATTTTTCCTTGGGTAGCAGGCTGATCCGGTTCTATCCACACTTCTCCCTGAAAACCCAGCCACATCAACCGATCCAGCCAGTTATCGGGAAATACCTGAGCGACTACCTGTCCATCAGGGCGAGGCGCGATCGCAGGTGGCTTTAGCTGTCCGTCGGCTTCAAGGGTTTTGATTAGCCCTTGCAAGGTCAGCAAGGTTGCCACGGGTCCCGTTAGCCAGTCTTCTCCCGCCAGTGATGAATCGGGATCGATCCCCTTAGCGATGTTTGCCGCGATCGCCCAAGGTGCCGCTACCGTCATCACCCCATTCACACACTCGCGTAGATAAACGATGCGGTCTGCGATCGATGTTTGCGCCCAAATCTGCTTGCGGCTGACAAGCGTTGCGATCGCTTGATCCACCTGATCAAAAGGCGTTGCAGCAGGAGAAATAGGAGTAGACGGGCGATCGATCAAAGCATCAAACCGTTAATCTTGGGCAACCATCGCAGACCAGCCTTAGTGTAATAACTTTAACAAAATCGAAATTAAAGCAACAAAACCCCACGATTGAAACTCATAGACTTCGCCTTTAAACAGGACAAGCCTGACAGAAAGGCTGTCAGGCTATTGGGGGATAGCAAAGTATTTTTTAGCAACTAAGGGTTTACAAAAATCTTGCGCCAAACCAGCGAGAAAATAATTAAGTTACTCCCTCCTTTTTGGAAAAACTGATAAGCAAAACGTAATCAGTTGTGGAATTCCGGTGAGAACTGCCCGATGCAAATCGGCTAAAAAACGTGATTCTGAATCACGAAAACTAGAGCAATATGAGAAAAACAATCAACGACTTGTCTATCTCAACTGGGGGCGCAGTGGCTTTTAGAGAGGAGGCACAGGCTCAAAAGCCGTTGGGTTAAAGAGTGTTTGTAGATACTCTCTGTGCCTACTCAAAGAATAGCATCAACTGCCGAATAGGCTATTCACTTTAACCGAAGTTAACCTATCCATAAATAACAACATAAATAGCAATATTTAGATACAAATACCGCTTTTAGAATTCGTCATTCGCCAAAGGCTTGCTGCTGAAACTCTAACAGTTGTTTAATGCCGAATTCTGCAAGATCCAAAATTTGGTTAAGCTGAATGCGGCTGAATGAACCCGCTTCTGCGGTGCCTTGCACTTCAATTAAGTTCAGCTTTTCATTCATGACAACATTAAAGTCAGTGTCAGCGGCAACGTCTTCTTCATATTTCAAGTCGAGCAGCGGTTCGTTATCGAGCAATCCGACGGAAATGGCGGCGACTTGATGAATCAGGGGCGATCGCTCCAGTTCACCCGCTTGCATCAGTTGAGCGATCGCGTCTTTGAGCGCCACATATCCGCCCGTAATCGCCATGGTGCGCGTTCCAGCATCCGCTTGCAGCACGTCAGTATCGATGATGATGGTGCGCTCTCCCAAGGCATCCATATCCAACGTCGATCGTAAGCTCCGCCCCACCAACCGCTGAATTTCCTGAGTCCGCCCTGATAGGCGCATAAACTCACGCTCTTGGCGATCGCTGGTTGCAGTGGGCAACATCCGGTATTCTGCCGTCAGCCAGCCTTGTCCCTTGCCAGTCAAAAACTTAGGAACCTTAGCTTGAATCGTTGCCGTGCAGAGTACCTGAGTATCTCCACACCTTGCCAACACCGAGCCAGCGGCAAATCGGGTAAATTGCCGCTCAAAACTGACTGGACGAAGTTGATCTGCTTGCCGACCATCGGGGCGTTGCCACATGACTGTTGCCTCAAGAATTTCACAGCCAAGGATAGCAGGTTCTCCCTCAAGCACTGAATGAATCTCTGGCATTGCTAATCAAAAAAAATGATTTTTCCGGTGGGTCTAGTCTTGCGGCTACTCCGTTAAATTTTGGGGCAACTACCAGGGATCTCCCTCACGAATTCATTCTTATATCAGAAACATCAAATCTCTTAGGTAGATTGAGAGTTGAGTGGAGTCGAAACCCGATTGCGACTAATCTTGGACACTTACTTGCCAGCGTTTTAAACCGACAATTGGGTAGATGGATGCGCTTGGAGCGGTAAGCTTTTCATCTGCAAGCTTTTTAACTGTTCAAGCTGATAGACCAGTCTGGCAGGCAAGGGTAAATTAAGCTGCGTTAACAGATCTTGAATTCGCAACCGCCAATCATGACGAGACAGATTTTCCAAATAGTTGCGGCTGCAAATTGCCTGTAGCTGAGAAGAATCTGCCAATAAATCCTTCACGATTTGGACGCTTGTTTCTGGATCATCCGGGAGATCAATCACCGCATCCTGCCAATTCAATAGCTGATCCCCCAAGGGAGTCGTGGGTCGCTTGCCAACGATCGCGCACCCAGTTGCCCCACACTCAAACCAGCGTAGTGTCACAAAAGAATGAGGAAATACTCTCATGCCGGGATATAGCGTATCAAACGCCAACGCAACTTTAGTTCGGCGCAGCATGTGAAATAGCAGTTGTCGATCAAGGCGATCACCTTCATGGTAAGCACGGGTTGGGAAGTATTCTGTGCGCCTTGGCAAAGAGCGGTAGTAGCATTGTGCAGACTCAGGCTGATTGAATGCTTTAGAAAATGCCTGGTGAAATTGAGCCGGAATCCGCCCGTAACTGATCACATCCAGTGGGCGATCGCTGCCATCAGAGCCATGCACCAGCACATCCACCCCAAACGGTAGCAGAGAGACTGGAATTCCGAAGTGTGCCTGCAAGGTTGGGATCACTTCAGGCAACGGCACAAACAAATGATCAAGCTGATTCGTGAATGTGGGATAAGCCTCCCAAATCCAAGCATCAAACACGTAAGCAATCACCAAATCAAAGCGCTGCCGCCATTTGGGAATGCTCGATAGCAACTCTAACTGCGCTCCAGAAATTCCAATCACGATCAACACATTAGGCGCACCCGTCGCAGGCAAAGAAACCTCTAAGAACTGGTAAAGCCCTGTAGTCCGCCGAATCAATTTTTCTAAAAATATCGCCGTGTGTCTGCGCGATCGCTGCACCCACTGTCTAGATTCCCGCATCACGGGAATTAACAGATGGGCATCGCAGGTATCCACCAACAAATCCTCTAACTCGTATGCGGGATCATCCGAAACCGACGACTGTATCCCTCGATTAGAAAGGACGTATAGGTTCATGAGAAATGCTTAAAGGTTGAGTAACGCAAGATCTGCCGTAAACGTAGCATGAGTATTTTTGGAAAAGTTATTTAATTTCGATGAAGAATTGATTTATTTCGGATCACAGGGGAATACCTCGGCAGGTGTATCCTCAAGCCATTCCCTGGCTTAGGGCACGATCAACACAGGACAGGGCGACAGATTAATCACCCGGTTGGTAACGCTGTCTGCTGCGCCTTCTTCAGTTAGCCCAATACCACGACAGCCCATGACAATTAGATCGGCTTCAATTTCATCCGCCACATCGCAAATGGTGAATGCAGGTTTGCCTTGCCGCTCTACCAGTTCCGATTCAATGCCCTGCTGAGAGAACATGGCTTTCGCGCTTTCCAGCAGTTCTGCGATCGCCTCTGGAGAAGTCATCA
Source organism: Leptolyngbyales cyanobacterium (assembly GCA_038250345.1). Lineage (GTDB taxonomy): Bacteria > Cyanobacteriota > Cyanobacteriia > Leptolyngbyales > Leptolyngbyaceae > ULC077BIN1. Next base: position 6,138 of record JBBSCL010000009.1, on the reverse strand, counting down.
CTTCTGAGGCACCTGCTTCTGGCTCCTCCACAACCGACAAAATAATCAAGCGGCTCTTGTGAAAACTCACGACTTTTGCCACGGTTTCGGCTGCTTGTCGAGATTCACGACTCTGATCAATCGGAAAAAGTACAGTCTCAAACATTTCTGTGATCTCCAAAAAATTAAAGCGGTGAAAAGTAGAAGGAAAAGATGGGTAAGTGGAAAATAAGGCAATTTTCATCTGACACCTGACCCCCGATATCTGACACCTCGTTCCCTTAATCCCTGACTTCCTCCGCTGAGTGCCCCAAATCATGAAAAAATATGGGTTGAGCAGAAGACTGATTCAGGAGGTTAGTTCGGTGTCCAAAAAGACTTTAGCAAACTTATCGTCCGCTGATTTATCTGGCAGGCGCGTTTTGGTGCGAGTAGACTTTAACGTGCCTGTGGATGATCACGGCAAGATTACAGATGACACGCGCATTCGTGCTGCTCTGCCCACTATTCAATATCTCACTTCTAACGGTGCAAAGGTCATTCTAGCTAGCCATTTTGGTCGTCCTAAAGGGGATGATTTTGCGGCGCGGGTAACTGACAAATTTCGGCTGACACCCGTGGGCGATCGCCTTGCAGAAGTGTTGGGCAAACCCGTTGTCAAAACCGATGATTGTATTGGCGATGACGTGGTGGCAAAAGTGGCGGCGATGAACAATGGCGATGTGCTGCTATTAGAAAACGTTCGCTTCCATCCTGAAGAAGAGAAAAACACACCCGAATTTGCCAAACAGCTTGCCTCCATTGCCGACCTGTATGTAAACGATGCCTTTGGGACTGCCCACCGCGCCCATGCTTCCACCGAAGGAGTCACCCATTACCTGAAGCCAGCGGTTGCCGGGTTCTTGATTGAGAAAGAACTGAAGTATTTGCAGGCGGCGGTGGATGCTCCGGTTCGTCCCCTAGCGGCAATTATTGGCGGTTCCAAAGTTTCTAGCAAAATCACGGTGATTGAAGCGCTGCTAGACAAGGTAAATAAGCTATTTGTCGGCGGTGGCATGATTTTCACCTTCTACAAAGCTCGCGGTTTAAGCGTGGGTAAATCGTTGGTGGAGGAAGAGTTTTTGGATTTGGCGAGAACGCTAGAAGCAAAAGCGAAGGAAAAAGGCGTGGAACTTTTGCTGCCTACCGATGTGGTGGTTGCTGATAAGTTTGCGCCCGATGCCGAATCCCAAACGGTCAGCGTGGAAGGCATTCCCAATGGTTGGATGGGCTTAGATATCGGTCCCGATTCGGTAAAGGTATTCCAAGCCGCGCTGGGAGACGTGAAGACGGTGATTTGGAATGGTCCGATGGGTGTGTTTGAGTTTGATAAGTTTGCCGTGGGCACAGACGCGATCGCTCACACGTTGGCAGGCTTAACCAAAACTGGAACTACCACCATCATCGGCGGCGGTGACTCAGTTGCAGCCGTTGAAAAAGCAGGCTTAGCCGACCAAATGAGCCACATTTCCACAGGCGGCGGTGCCAGCTTGGAACTGTTGGAAGGCAAAGAGTTACCTGGAATCGCAGCCTTAGATGATGCTTAGCTGAAATAACATCGAGGGTAGGGGCACCTCTTGTGGGTGCCTTCTATTTTTGTGGGCACGCTCAAGACCTGCCACGGCTCATTTGAGCATTTCAAAATTGTGCGCGGTCAGCCTATTTAGCTAGCAAAAAGGGAATGTTGTTATGCAACATCCCCTTTTTTACTTAAAATCGATTAAACCATAGGAACTAGTCAAGATACCCCATTAGAGTTTCTGGTTCAGGATCAACGTTTTGATTTGAGGCGATTGGGCGACCTCCAGGGAGCAGAGAACCTTGCATCAGATCAGGACTGCTTGCCATTACAGGGCGGTTCATTAACATCAGCCCTTCTACCATTTTAATTTCGCTGTTAAAAACCGGGCGATCGCCCGGCAGCATTCCATACACCGTCATGCTACTAGACGCGATCGGGCGACCATTCATAAAAGAACCAGCCAGTTCCAGATGGCTGGCAGCAATGGGGCGAATGCCAGCAGAAGAAATTGTTTCAGCAATCTCAAACTCGCTAGACATTAAAGGACCATCCGCTGCAACGTGATCATGTTGGTGTAGCGCGATCGCCGATTGACTATTTGTCTTATCTTGAGCGGGGGGAGTTTCTAACTTGACCATATCATCAGCACTCATAACTTCTTCACCAGTTACTTGAAGGGTATCCGTCTCAATTGCCTGCTCACTAGTCGCGGTTGCTTCAGTCGCTACAGCTTTCGCCGAACGGGAAGAACGCGCTTTCTGAGTCGTTGCTTTCGTTCCGCCGTCATTTGCTCCAGCCGTATTGTCAGTAGTCATAACCAATAATTCCTAATGAGCATTCAGCATCAAAAAATAAATTGCTAAAACGTGTTCAACTCTAAAGTTTATCTAAAAGTCCTAAGAAAATAATATCGGAAAGCAGGGGCTAAACTTACCTGCCAATCGACCAGGATTTCTTCTAAGAACTATTGAATTTACTAATTTATCGGCTGGTTCAATTTAGATATAGATCAGGGATGCAGAGAAAAGAGCTTGCAACCCCTTCCCTGCATTCAATACCTATGATTAAACCTGGGCGACAATCTTCGGTTGATCAGCAGTCAAACGCTCATAGGTTGCCCGCATCTTCAAACCTGTCAACACTTGAAATAAGCCAGTTCCATTCGTAGAGCCGGGATAGTCCCGATGTTTTAACAGTAACTCTGTAAGCTCACCGTTATATTTTGCTGAAGTGTTGCTTAAGTGTTTCTCAATGTAGATGACCTCTTCTAGGCGATCGAATTGACCATCGACCTCCAACACCGAAACGCTGTGTCCGTAATAGGCATCGGGACCATAGTGCATCCGAATGCCAGGGTAAGAACAAGTCAGCTTGCGCCCACAAGGTATCCAATCAATCGTAGAGCCTTCATCAAATAGGTAAGAGGGTTCAAAGCCTTCAACTTCATCGCGCTGAATCATTTGAACTCTTAGCACTTTTCGCTCTTGATCATCCTTAATCAACTGAGTCGGTAGAACTTGAATCACTACATCCGCAAACTCTTTCTGTGGGTCAATGTAAGCGGTGAAATCAGGACGACGCGCATTGATAGCGGCTAATACATCTTCATAGGTGTGCCCTCTTTCAGACATATCGCGCTGAATCTTCCAAGCGATTTTCACTTCATCACTGATGTCAAGGTAGACGCTGAAATCTAACAGCCCGCGTACCCGCTCGTCATATAACGGGTGAAGCCCTTCCATCACCACAATGTGGTTAGGCTCGATTATTTCAGGTGGATCGATACAGCCAGTTTCATGATTATAAATAGGCTTATTAATAGATTCGCCGTTTTTCAAATCTTTCATTTGCTCATACATCAAATGAAAATTGTTGGCTTTGGGGTTCAAAGCAGTGATGCCAGTTTGCTTGCGCTGCACTCGATCCAAACTGTGGTAGTCGTCTAAGCAGATCACCGTAATAAACTCTTCCCCAAACAGGTCTGCCAATCGGCGCAGAAAAGTGGACTTTCCGCATCCTGAATCTCCGGCAACGCCAATCATTACCACGCGGTCTGGCTTACTGTTCATAATTTCCTCTAATAAAAGGGTTATCTACTAAGAATTCGTCTAATGCAAGAATTGCAGATTAGAGCGACTCTCGTTTTCTTAAAAAATGCGATCGCTCACTTATATTAAAGATCTAACGCACCATTCGTCGCTATTAGCCTAAAAATGTCTAGCCAGATGCGAATTTTTAGGCAAATCTTTCAACCATTAGGTACTTAAGACTACCGTTAAGTTTATCTTACCAAAATGGGATCACGCCTACAACACTACTTATGAGGAAATTCATAGCTAAACCTTAGTTCTTTAAATAGTAACCGTCTAGGGTGAAGGCACAAAGGTGACATGCACCCTCCAGCAGCGACGGGATTAACATTTAAGATAAGTACGATGGCTCAATTGTTTTAGCTGAATTAATTTCAGGAAAAAACTCAACATGACCCTAACCACCGCTAAATGGACGCTCGAAGAGTACCATCATTTGGCTGAGACAGGCATTCTAGACGATCGCCGGGTGGAACTATTAAAGGGAGACATTGTAGAAATTGCATCGGAAGGAGAACCTCATGGCTACTCCAGTAGTGAGGCTTGCTGATCTAACCAATTCGTTTCAAATTCCTTTCAGGCTGTGCAATGTTGGCAATAGGCAAATCGCGATAAGCTGAAGCCAAGTAGCGGATTGGTTAACTGGTATGACTCAGAGCTTGCGAGAGGTTCAACAACAGCAGGGTGCCCGATTTGAGGAAGGCTCTGTTGCACCGATTGATTTCAGCAATGATATAGACGCGATCGCGGCAGCCCGAAACGGTGTAGCACTGTGCGATCGCACTCATTGGGGCAGGCTGCAACTCAGCGGCGCGGATCGGCAAATGTTCTTGCACAACCAAAGCACCAATGATTTAAAGACCTTGCAGCCAGGGCAAGGCTGCGACACGGTGTTTGTCACTCCTACAGCCCGAACGATTGATTTGGCGACTGCCTATGTGCTAGAAGATGCCGTGCTGGTGATCGTTTCGCCCAATCGCCGGAATCATTTAATCAAATGGCTCGATCGCTATATTTTCTTTGGCGATAAGGTGGAGTTAAAAGATTTGACCGAAGAAACGGCGCTGTTTAGCCTGATTGGCGCTCAGAGTTCGGCGCTATTGGAAAAACTCGGTGTGGATGCCCTTAAATCTCAGCCCTATGGAAGTCATTGCTTAGCAGAGATTGCCAATCAGCCCATACGGGTGGCGGTGGGCAGCGGGTTAGGGTTGGATGGCTACAGCATCATTGTTGAAGCGGCTCATGCAGTGACGGTGTGGAATGCGATCGCCCAAGCAGGAGCCGTACTCATGGGCGATCGCGTTTGGGAGCAACTGCGGATTGAGCAGGGTCGTCCGATGCCCGATTCGGAATTAACCGAAGATTACAATGCCGTGGAAGCCTGTCTCTGGCAGGCAATTTCCATCAACAAAGGTTGCTACATTGGGCAAGAAACCATTGCCCGATTGGATACTTACAAAGGCGTAAAGCAGCAGATTTGGGGAATTCGATTGGATGCTGTCGCTGAACCGGGAACCCTGATTACCGTGAACGACGAAAAAGTCGGTGTGCTCACGAGCCTAACGGAGACTGCCCAAGGCGTGTTGGGATTAGGCTACATTCGGACGAAAGCAGGCGGCATGGGGCTGAAAGTGCAGGTTGGCAACAGTCAGGGTGAACTGGTGGAAGTGCCATTTTTGCAGCGAACGCAGGAGTAAGATCTGAGGAACTTACGCACGAGCAAAGCACCAATAGGATAGGTTGAGCGCTAGCCGTAACGCATCAACCCTAAAAAAGAATGCGTTACGCCGCGCTAACCCATCCTACTCAATTACAGATACCCAATTACAGATATTGGCACTGCTGAATCTGGGGATGAAGTTTGGAGGGGCAATCTCTTGTGGTTGCCCTCGATCTCCGTCAGGGTAGGCATAAGACCTACCCCTACAATCAAAAATCATCCTTGCATTCAGCAATGCCCAGATATTTTGGTTGACTTTCATTTCAGAAAATCAGGTAGGTTAATACCTTGCTTTTGCAAGAGTTCGCGGATTGGTCCTAGGTTGTTCAATATCCCTTCAACTGGTTTTTGAAACTTTGCCAAGGTGTTGTAGGTTTTGATGATGCGTTTGGCATCTAGATGAATCTCATCGCTGGGATAATTCTGGATGATTTCTAAAATCGAAGCTTTGTTATCTTTTGCAGTGGATTGAATCACGGCAGTTCGCAATGCATCTCGGTTGCCCTCGTTTTTTGGGGTTTGAATCATTCGACCCAATTCATCCAACATGCGATCGCCCAAGGGATTGTTCAACGCAGTGCTGACTGTGCTGCGGCTAATATCAATCGGCTTAGTCAAAATTTGCCGAATCTCAGCCGGATCGCTTTTAGTCATGTCTAGATAGCGTTCTACCTTTCTAGACATTTCGCCCTTTTCAGCAAAATCCGTGAGTTCTGCGACCGAGAGCGACTGGCGCAAGATTCCGTAGCGAACCACCACTTTCTCAGCCGCCTCAGCAACGGGTGTAT
>JBBSCL010000008.1:0-18033 GCA_038250345.1 Leptolyngbyales cyanobacterium | reverse complement strand
TGGAGATGGTCATAGCGACATTCTGATTACGGAAAATGAGTGTTTTGTCTGGCATCCTTCGCTGGCAGAGAAAGGCTTTGGGGCAGCGGAGCGGGTGCGTCAGCCCTGGGATGAGGAGCAGGGTCCACGGGTTGTGTTTGCAGATGGTACCCAGTCGATTCAACTGGCGGATATGTCAGGGGATGGGCTGACGGATATTGTGCGGATTCGCAACGGGGCGGTGTGTTACTGGCCGAATCTGGGCTATGGGCGGTTTGGGGCGAAGGTGACGATGGATGATTCGCCTTGGTTTGATGTGCCGGATATTTTTGACCAGCGGCGGATTCAGTTGGCGGATATTGATGGTTCTGGCACGACGGATATTTTGTACCTGAGTGGCGATGGGGTGCAGGTTTACTTTAACCAGTCGGGGAATGGCTGGTCGGCAAAGCGGGTGTTGCGATCGTTCCCGCCAATGGATAGCGTGGCATCGGTAACGGTGGTGGATTTGTTGGGTAATGGCACAGCCTGTTTGGTGTGGTCTTCGCCGCTGCCGGGGAATGGTCGTCGGATGATGCGATACATTGACCTGTTGGGTGGGCAGAAGCCCCATCTGCTGATCAAGACCGTGAACAATATGGGTGCAGAAACGGTTGTGGAGTATGCGCCTTCGACGAAGTTTTATCTACAAGACCGATTAGCGGGTAAACCCTGGATTACGAAGCTACCCTTTCCTGTACATGTGGTGGAGCGGGTAGAGACGCGAGATTATATTTCCGGCAATCGCTTTGTCACTCGCTATGCCTATCACCACGGTTACTTTGACGGTTTTGAGCGGGAGTTTCGCGGCTTTGGATTTGTTGAGCAGTGGGACACCGAAGATTACGGTGCCTTTCAGCAGGGGGGTGGTACGAATTCGCTCGAAAAACCTTTGCATGTGCCACCTGTACTCACCAAAACCTGGTTTCATACTGGAGCGTACCTGGACGGCAACAGAATTTCTCAGCAGTTTGAGCAGGAATATTATCGGTTAGACTCGCAAGCCTTATTGTTGCCAGATACCCTACTGCCAGAGGGTTTAACCCTTCCAGAAGAACGGGAAGCAGTACGATCGCTCAAGGGTCGCATCCTCCGACAGGAAATCTATGCGCTGGATGACTCGGGCAAGCAAGAGCATCCCTATAGTGTGTCGGAGCGCAATTACGACATTCGCTTAATTCAAGGGCAGCAACCAAACCGCCATGGGGTGTTTTATGCCCACGATCGCGAAACGATTGATTACCACTATGAACGTAATCCGGCTGATCCCCGAGTTACTCATGGGATCACGCTGGAAGTGGATGAGTTTGGCAATGGGCTAAAGTCGGTGGCGATCGCCTATCCCCGTCGCCTGCCAGCCTATCCAGAGCAGGGCAAAACCCTGATTACTCATACCGAAAATCAGGTGACGAATAAGCCGAATGAAGCGACCTGGTATCGGATTGGGGTGCTGATTGAAACTCGTACTTATGAATTAACCGGCTATGTAAAAACGGGCAGTCGGTTTCAGCTTTCTGATTTTGTGCAGCCCAGTCCGACGGACCCCAAAGCATTCGTTCACAGGTTTGATAGTGAGGTGGATTACGAAAACCCGCCTACCATTGGCAAGCAGCGTCGTCTGATTGAGCGGGTGCGATCGCGCTATCGTCCCAACAGTCAGGCAAACACTACCGATCCCATCCTGCTACCCCTGGGCGAAGTGGAATCGCTGGCGCTCCCCGGTGAAAGCTTCAAACTTGCATTTACTCCCGGTTTGCTAACCCAGATTTATGACAGCAAGATCCCCACGGGTGATTTGAATGCTCTGTTGTTGGCAGAAGGCAAATATACACAAGAGGATGGAAATTGGTGGATTTCGTCGGGTTGGCAGGCGTTTAATCCAGTCCGATTCTATCTGCCTACCCAAGTCAAAGATCCCTTTGGCGGCATCTATACCACTGTCTATGATGCCTATGGGCTACTAGCAACGCAAACACAGGATGCCCTGCCTGCGCCTCAAACCAATGTGATTCGGGTGCGGAATGACTATCGGGTGATGCAACCTTGGGAAGTCACTGATCCGAATGGGAACCGTGCTCAGGTTGCCTTTGATGTCCTGGGCATGGTGGTGGGCACTGCCGTGATGGGCAAGGTATCGGAGAATCAGGGTGATAACCTGACAGGCTTTGTGGCAGATTTGGATGAGACGGCGATCGCTAATCATGTTGCCAATCCTCTGGTCAACCCGCAAGCCATTCTGGCAAATGCTACCACCCGCTTGGTCTACGACCTAGAACGGTATCGCCGGACTCGGCAGGTCTTACCCGATGGTTCAGAGACGGGACAACCTGTGGTGGTTTACACCCTGGTACGAGAAACCCATGCAGCGGATTTAGCAACTGGAGAGCAGACCAAAATCCAGCACAGTTTTCTCTATTCCGATGGGTTTGGGCGGGAGATTCAAACCAAGGTGCAGGCAGAACCGGGATTGGCACCGGGACGGAATGCCGATGGAACGTTGAAGCGGGATGGCGCAGGCAAACTAATTCAGGAACCGGCAAACCCGCGCTGGGTGGGTACAGGGCGCACGATTTTTAACAACAAGGGCAAACCTGTTAAAAAGTACGAGCCATTTTTTAGTGCCACCCATCGCTACGAAACAGAGCGGGATTTAGTGGAGTGGGGCGTTACGCCGATCATTCACTACGATCCGTTGGAGCGGGTAATTCGCACAGACTTGCCCAATGGCACCTTCTCGAAGGTCGAGTTTGATGCGTGGCAGCAGAGCACCTGGGATGAGAATGACACGGTGTTGGAGAGTCAGTGGTATGCCGATCGCGGTAGCCCCAACCCAACGGCACCAGAACCCGGCAATCAGGAAACGCGGGCAGCCTGGTTAGCGGCAAAACACGCGAATACGCCGACGATCGCCCATCTGGATACGCTGGCACGGACATTTTTGACGATCGCCAATAACGGACTCGCCACCGATGGCACGGCTCAGAACTACGAAACGCGGGTGGAACTAGATCTTGAGGGAAATCAGCGATCTGTGACGGATGCTCTGGGGCGAAAGGTCATGGTGTATGACTACGACCTGCTGGGGCATCAAATTCGTCAGCGCAGTATGGATGCCGGCGATCGCTGGATGCTAAACAATGTGGCAGGTAAGCCGATTCGCAAATGGGATAGCCTCAGTCGTACCTTTAGCACTCGCTATGATGCGCTTCAGCGTCCGACCCACGCTTTTGTGCAGGTGGGAGCAGATGATCCACGGTTATTGGAACGGTTGGTGTACGGAGAGATCCATGCAGAAACTGATCGCAATCTGCGGGGGCAACTGTACCAGCACTACGACGGCGCGGGGGTTGCCACGAATGAGCGGCATGACTTTAAGGGTAGTTTGCTGCAAAGCAGTCGCCAGTTCGCGCAAAACTACAAAGAACTGGCGGATTGGATCGCGTTACGAGATTTAACGGATTTGGGGGCGATCGCCGCAGCGGCAACGCCTCAACTGGCATCGGAACAGTTCACGGCGTTGACCCGTTACGATGCCCTCAATCGTCCGATTGCGCTTACCACACCGCATCACAGTGGTATTCGTCCCAATATCATTCAACCGGGCTACAACGAAGCTAATTTGTTAGAGAAAGTGGATGTGTGGTTGCGGCAAACAGCAGTGCCGACTGGGTTGCTGAATCCGGCAACTGCGAATCTTCATGCCGTTACGAACATTAATTACAACGAGAAAGGGCAGCGCACCCTGATTGAGTATGGCAATCGGGTCAGAACGCGCTACGACTACGATGACAAGACCTTTCGCTTAACCCGTCTGCTAACCATTCGTCCGCAATTGGGCGAAGACGAAAACCAGAGTGCCCAGGATCTCCGCTACACCTTTGATCCGGTGGGCAACATCACCCACATTTATGACCATGCGGATATTCAAAATATTATTTACTTCCGCAATCAACGGGTGGAACCCAGTGCTAGCTATGAATACGATCCGCTCTATCGCTTGCTGAAAGCCACGGGACGAGAGCATTTGGGACAAACGGGCGGAGCGCTGAATGCTCCCCGCCAAACCGATGATGATGGGTTTCGGATGAATTTGCCCCATCCCGGTGAGGGCAATGCCATGGGGAATTACACCGAACGGTATGAATATGATCAGGTGGGTAATATTTTCAGAATGATTCATCAGGCAGCCAGTGGGGGATGGACGCGCCGCTATGCCTACAATGAACCCAGCCTGATTGAAGCGGGAAAAGTCAACAATCGCCTCAGCCGCACCAGTTTACCAGGAGATTTACCAGGGGTTTTCAGTGCCCTCTACGACTACGATACCCACGGCAACATGACCCGCATGCCCCATCTGCCGTTGATGCGGTGGGATGACCATGACCAATTGCAGGCAAGCTCGAAACAGGTGGTGAACAATGGTGGTACGCCTGAAATCACTTATTACGTTTACGATACCAGCGGTCAGCGGGTACGGAAAGTCACCGAGCGGCAAGCCCCAACGGGTAGTATCCCCACCCGAATACAAGAGCGGTTTTATCTGGGTGGATTTGAGATTTATCGAGAATATGAGAGTGATGGCACCACCCGCAAACTGGAACGAGAAACGTTGCACATCATGGATGACCAGAAACGAATTGCGCTGGTAGAAACTAAAACGTTAGATACTACTGACAACACGAATCTCAACGTTTCTCTAATCCGCTATCAATACGACAATCACCTCGGTTCTGCCTGTTTAGAACTAGATGAGGCTGGAAACGTCATCTCTTATGAGGAGTATTATCCCTATGGCCGTACTTCCTATCAAGCAGGGCGCAGTGCATCTGAAGTAGGGTTGAAACGTTATCGCTATACGGGCAAAGAACGTGACGAAGAAACTGGTCTTTCCTATCATGGTGCAAGATATTACGCGCCTTGGTTAGCACGGTGGACAGCAGCAGATAAACTTTGGACTTTTACAGAGGAACAGTTAGGCAATTATTTAAATCATAGAAAAAATAATATCACTACAGAAGAAATTGAAAATATCGAGACAGAAGTCAACCAAAATCTTTATTTTTATTGCAAAAACAATCCGACAATCAATGTAGATATTGATGGATTTCAATCACTAAATTTGGGTGATCCCAACAATCCTAATAACTATGCAACATTTGATGATTATCGAAGGGGGATTGTCGGGCCGCTAACAAATGAGCATCTACAGCAAGAATGGGTTAGAACTCACCCCACAGCAGATGTAGATCATGGAGAAAGAAGAGTTTACGAAATAAATCGTCAGACTGGGTTGGCTGGGCTAAGGCGTATAGAATACGGGCAAAGCGGTGGTTATTTTATTGAAAGATCTGGTCGATTAAGTAATACAACTCAGCAAACTATTGCGCAGATTAATAACCCTCAATTAGCTACACCTTTAGCAAGATTTGCTTTGCGGAAATTACAAGCGGATGCAGTAAGATTTAATGGCAGGTTTCCTACTGATTACTACGTAGAATTTGGTCAGGCTGTTATTCGAGAATCAATTAGGATAAATGGAGCTGACAGAGGAATTGAAGCTGTTGAAAATGCATTCGGGACTGAAGAATTAATAGGTACGAGGGGAGTTCTGCAAGTTTATGAATCCATAGTTCCGACTGTTGAAGACACTCATTTTGATAAAGTTCAACATTTCGTAAGATCTGCAACGTCCGCTTATCAGAATACACAGCTTGGAACAGATATTCGGCAGTATGGCAAGGAATTCTTTCTTGATGAAGTTCCAAGTTGGTTTTCTGATGATGAGGGCTTTAATCTAATGGATATGAGAGCGAATAACCGTGGGCAAGCTTTTGGTGCAGAATTGTATAGTCGATATCATCCTATTAGAGATGCCCTTTGGCACTGCGTAACCGGCGCATGCTGGTAAGTGAATTTCCCAATTCGTAAAGTATAAGCTGTTAACCATTTAAATTTCTAGGCTGATTGCCTTCCAGCGAGGGTTTCAGCGATCGTTTTACCCAGTTTAAATGAGCGACAGCTTATAGCTATGATCATAGAAATTTACGAGTTTTATGCACTAAATCAAATTGGATGTGACAGCAGGTTGGCCAGCAACTAACCTGATGAATCAAAACTCGAAATATCCAATTTAAGGAGTAAGCATTTAGGAAATGCAAAATTATGCGTTGCATAATTTATCTGGGAAAAATAGAAATCAGCAAGGAGTTATTGTATGTCCCCCGAACCAAAGCTAACCCAACTGAATGTAGCGATCGGCGAGGCAGAAAAACAGCGAGACAAAGACACCCTCGATCAAATTTTAGCCAACGACCTGATCTTCAGACGGGTAAGTGGGGTTGTAGTCGATAAAGCAACCTATCTTGAAGAGTTACTGAAACCAGAAAACACCTACAACCATCTCTGCTCAGAAGTCGTAGACGTAAACCTATCCAAGTCCCAAAATGCCGCCATTTTCACCCTTCACGTCTGCGCCAAAGGCAAGCGAGGCGAGAATCCGTTTGAGGGCGTTTTCCGCAACATTAGGTTTTTCAAAAAGGGGGAGCAAGACTGGCAGTGCCATATGTGGTTCAACGAACCCTTGGAATCCTTATCAATCAACGATGCTTACACCCTTTATGAGGAAGGAAAAAAGCGACGATATGGTTTGCTATTTGCAGTTAATGGCGGTGCCTTTGCGATCTATAAACTACTGGCGATTTCCAAAGACCAACTGTTACCAAGTTCCCAGTATCAGGTGCTAGGTGGCCTCTCACTGGCTCATCTCGCGATCCTCATGGGAATTTTCACCCTCTTAATAGTCTGGGATATTTTGGATTTGGCGGGAAAATGCGATCGGCACTTAAAAAGAGAAGTTTTTGGCTCAGAAGGCAAAGCCATCTTGTTCCTACTAGGACTTTTGATTGTCTTAGGTTGGTTCCTAGTTTTACCAGACACCCCGATCTCCAAGTCAAATCAAATCATTGCTTTCCTATTTCCGGTTGGTTTTCTTGCTGTCTTTCGATGGCTTTCTCACTGGAACCGCGATCGCCCTTCCAGATCTCTACGTAAATAAGCACCACTAACCCTTTACTGATTTCCACAGGAACAAAAACCATGAAACTCCAAGGACGCAACTTATCAATTCGGATGACAGGAGAGGATATCAAACTCCTCCAGAGCGAACTGGCTCAATTAGGCTATACCATTCCTGCCGATGAAGTAGAAAAAGCCTTCTTTGGCAAAGTCACTCGGCAAGTAGTGCTGGAGTTTCAAAAGGCGGAAGGGCTGGAGACAACCGGGATTGTGGACGAAAAGACGGCTGAACGGATTAATGCCAAAGTGGATGCCAAAAAACCAGAAAAATACCTGGTTCGGGGGCACATTACCCAATCAAATGGCACCACCTCTACGGCTCTTGTGGGGGCTACCGTGCGCGCCTATGACTTGGATGTACAGGGAAAAAACCTACTAGGTGAAACCACGACCAACGAAAACGGTGACTACGAAATCACCTACACGGCGGATCAATTTCGTCGTTCTAACAGTACACGAAGTGGGGCAGATCTGATCGTCAGTGTTTTTAACCCTAAAGGGCAGCTATTAGTGACTTCCGAGCGTAAGAATAATGCCAAGCTCGAAGAAACCATTGACTTAACCGTGCAAGTGTTGGAACCTGCTCCCCAAGAAGATAAGTTTGTGGTGAAAGGCACCATCCGTCAAGCGGATGGCGATATTTTTGTAGGGGCGATCGTCCGCGCATTTGACAAAGATTTACGACGCGAACAACTGCTGGGAGAAAAAATCACCGATCAGAATGGCGATTACGAAATCACCTATACCCGCGCTCAGTTCCAACGGGCAGAAAAGAACAGTGCCGATCTCGTCGTTCGTGTGTTTAACCAGGCAGGGGAACTACAGGTTTTTTCACCGACTATTTTCAATGCCCAACCGGTTGAAATCGTCAATTTGACCGGAGGTAGCGGTTCCCAAAAACTATCCGAATATGAACGCATTCTTGCCGATCTCCGTCCACTGCTGGGAGAACAGCCCATTGTTGATTTGCGAGAAGATGATACAGATGCCCCCGAAGCCGAGAAATATCAGGATATTAGCTTTCTGTCGGGTGAAACGGCTTGGTCTACTGATCGATTAGAACATCTAGTTGTCTCCCATCGCCTGCGCGATCGCTTCCAAATTCCCCCAGAATTTTTCCATGCCCTTTTACGAGAAAATACGCTTCTGAAAGCCGATATTGCGGCAACCCTACAGGCTCGATTTGCGATCACGCTCAAAACACCACTGCAACCGCTATTTTATGACGTTGTATTGCTCGATCCCGCAACAGTTCGTAAAGCAATGAAACAGGCTATCGCTCACAATGTTGTACCCAACCGCCTTGCCCAACAACTCGACGAAATTCTCAAACTCCTATCCCAATCCATCGAAGAAGCCAAAGTCTACTATCAGAATGAACAACCCCGCCGGATTCTGAATCTAATTGAGAAGAACATTACATCTGGCAAAGTTGAGGCGGTGCTTAAAATTCTGCAAACAGATATTCACGGCAATATTCCTGGATTACTAGAACAACTAACTCAAGTTGATGTATTTCGAGACGCAGACGAAACCACTGATGCCCGGACAAAACTGCACCTAGGGGAACTTTTCGGGTTTGATGAGCAGATTATTGAAGCTGTCAGAAACCTTCAGGGGATTGAACAACCTGAAGATATCCGTAGACTCGCTGCCCTCAATCGAGCCGACTGGAAAGCAGTCCTGACCGAATCCGCCGATCGTCTTAATCCGGGTGGTAGGCCCATCAATAAAGCCCTAATCGACCTGCATGCCTCTTCCCTGGTTAGAAAGATGGAAGTGCGGTTCCCCACAGTGGCATTTGCCGCCCAACTAGAGCGGGATCACAACAGCCCTCTTGCCCAACAGCCAGAGATGGTAAAAGTCTTCAACGACCACCCCGACTTCGATCTGGCAACCACAAATATCGATGCTTTCTTCAAGCAGCCCACCGTGGAACTTGATCCAGAGACTGATTCAGAATTACTGAAAGACGACCTCAAAGCCGCACAGCGGGTGTTCAAACTCACGCCCAACTACCGTAAAGCTAATACCTTGTTGCAGTCAGGGATTCATTCTGCCCAAAGTATCTATGCCATGGGTGAAACCCAGTTTGTCAATCAGTTTTCTGGCAACAAAACCTTTACCCGAAAAGCAGCTGAAGCAATTTATCAGAAAGCGGCAGATATCCACACCGCTGCAATG
Source organism: Leptolyngbyales cyanobacterium (assembly GCA_038250345.1). Lineage (GTDB taxonomy): Bacteria > Cyanobacteriota > Cyanobacteriia > Leptolyngbyales > Leptolyngbyaceae > ULC077BIN1. The sequence goes on along the minus strand of JBBSCL010000008.1, from coordinate 8,757 downwards.
TTTTTAGCAACTGAAATCAAAACCCAGATGCAGGCCATGGAAGTGCGGGCGCTAGCCGCTCCTGGTGCGGCTGCAAAGCTGGAAGCCATCACCAAAGAGTTTCCCAACTTCAAGAGCCTGTTCCAACTCACCGATTTATGTGAGTGCGAACATTGTCGATCGGTCTACAGTCCTGCTGCTTACCTGGTTGATGTCTTACAGTTTCTCAAAAACCGACTGGTCAAAGATACCACTATCATTGGGTCTGCCAGCGTCAAGAAGGCAAAAGATGTCCTGTTTGAGCGCCGCCCCGATATTGGCGATATTGATTTGAGTTGTGAAAATACCAATACGCCATTGCCCTACATTGATGTAGTGTGTGAACTCCTAGAGGAAGCGATCGCTCCCGATGCCGGAATTGCTTTCAATGGTGCGATCGCGAAAGGAATAATTACTCAACCTCTCTTAACCTTACTCCAAGCCAATCAATTACCTGTCACGAACCAGGCTGTGATTTACGATCTTGACAGCAAGGGGAACTACACCCTGCGAGACAAAAAACTAGCCTATAAAATTATTCCCAATGGCTCTGGTCAGTGGATTATTAAACGCTTGCGTCAAACTACGTTGACTGCGCCTGAACTTGCTGCTGCCCCTGAATATCTCAACGAGGGAGCATACACCATCCTCCAGACGAGCTCCTATGCCTTCCACCTCCCCTTCGATCTGTTTCAGCAAGAGGCAGAAAGCTATTTTGAACAGTTCGATATCCAACGAGCTGATTTGATGCAGGCGTTGCAAGTCAGTGCTAACCCCACAAATTACGACATTGCAGCGGCAGCCTTAAACCTCACCGACGCAGAACGACAACTGATCGTAAACGCCAAGCCCACCGATCAAAACCTTTATTGGAATACTGGAGCGATCGCCCCTGCTACCGCTCTAAAAGTCGTTGACATCTTTTTACAGAAAAGTGAGCTGACCTACACCGAGTTAACCAAACTCCTAGAACTCAGTTTCATCAATCCCACCAACACCCTGTTCATCAAACATCTTGACAGCACCTGTGATACTCAGAAAAAAGAGATTACTAGTCTGGATAACGATGCTCTCGATCGCATCCACCGCTTCATTCGGCTATGGAAGAAAACGGGTTGGGAAATGGCAACCTTGAACCGTGCCATCCAGTATCCTCGTCTGGGTAACCAGCAATTGACAGATGATACCCTGGTCAAACTCCAAGGGTTGATCACGTTACGAGAAAAACTGGGCTTAACCCTGGATGATCTCTGCACCTTCTATGGAACCATTCCAAGCGAAGGCGAAAATTCCCGGTATCAGCAGATCTTCTTAAATGCAGCCGCAAATGGAGTCATTGATGAGTTGTTGCTACCAGAGAAAGTTAAACAGAACGAAACTGCCAGCCCTGCCACTCAGAAAAAACTCACCGATGTGCAAAGCACTTTGGCACTTTGTTTAGCAATTAAACCAGCGGATTTAACAAAACTAATCACTTCCCGAAGTACGACAGCGATTCCTGATCCGATTCTTAGCTTTGCTAACCTTGCTGCTATTTATTCCCTTAATCTGACTGCCAAAGCCCTCAAACTTACCATTGAAGAATTGCTAACCTTGCAATCATTGACGGGAATCGATGTACTTGCTAATCCCGCCGATACACTGAAGCTGATCGAGAAGACTGAGAAGATCAACGCTGCTGGGGTAAAGGTACTGGATTTGCAATACATCCTGACTCACCAGGCAACCAACTTAGGCGATCTCACCCTGCCGGAAGCAACCATTACAGCCTGGCTGGGCAAAATTCAAGCTGATTACCAGAAGGCATTTGATACCACCAAATCGCCCTATGATGCTGCCCTGACAGCGGATGAAAACAAAGATGCAGTCAAGGATTGGCTCGCTAAACTGTCTACCTTCAGTGCGGCTGCCGATCTGGAAAATTTTATCTCCATTGTGGACGATCGCTGGCAAAGTACGACCCAAACCCCTGCAACGTTCATTGACGAGAAGCTGAGTCAATATATTGATACTATCCCCATCAAAGCGGCTCAGGCAGCGTTAGCTGGGGCAATATCTCCCAAAGAGACTGAGCGAAAGGAAATGATTCGATTAGTCTTAGATGCTCTGGCTGATTACTTCTTCCGTCAGGAAAAACAGAGAATTCTGTCTCAAGCAGTCGTGAATACGTTCAAGCTTGATGAAGCGATCGCCCTGGTGCTGCTGAAAAATGCTCGTTTGAAAGAGCCTGCGATCGCTAGTCCCAAAACTCTACTTGAGTTGCTCACCACCGATAAACTGATCGATAAAACTGGTACGCCTCCCTCTCTTCCCACGATCACTCCTGCTGCATTCACGGATCAATACCGCACAATTCGTTTACTCCATAAACTGGTATTCTGCCTTACGCCGTTGCAACTTAAGCCAGAGGAAATCGAGTGGTTGCTGAAACACAATGCCGCGCTCGGTTGGCTGGAACTCGATCGACTGCCCTACGACACGGGTATCCCCAGTATTAGCTTTGCCCAGTGGGAGATGTTAATCGACGGACTACGCTGGGTTCAAGCATACCCACCCGTTGACAATCCAGCAAATCCCGATCGCCCCATTTCCTTCTACACGGTGCTGGATCTGGTACTGCAACCAGCCGCGATCGGAGTTCTCCAACAAGCCCTAGCTACCTTAACAGGTTGGGATATCATAGTTTTGCAAGCTTTGCACACCCATTTCACTTTCTCTGTTGCCGCTTACAAAACACCTGCGACCTATCAACGTCTGGCGCAGGCTGTAACATTGTTGCGTCAGTTAGGAATGAACCTGGCAACGACTCAACAACTCGTCAAGCCAGTGCTCTCAAATGCTGATGTATCTCAATTACGGACAGCCTTGAAGGTGCGATACGAGGAAAGCCAGTGGTTAGAGGTATTGAAAGGCATTCAGGATAGGCTGCGGCATCAGAAGCGAGACGCACTGGTTGCGTACCTACTGGCAGTGAATCCTGATTTGAACGGGAGTAACGATCTGTACGATTATTTCCTGATCGATGTCGAAATGTGTGCCTGCCAGCCCACCTCTCGCATTGTGCAGGCGCACGGCACCCTACAGCTATTTATCCAGCGGTGTTTGATGGGCTTGGAGCCAACATCTGTTGCCGATGTGAAATTAGACAACAGTTGGAATCAGTGGAAATGGATGAAGAATTACCGGGTTTGGGAAGCCAATCGCAAGGTATTCCTCTATCCCGAAAATTGGATTGAGCCAGAACTGCGAGATGATAAGTCTCCCCTCTTCAAAGACCTAGAAACAGAACTATTGCAGAATGAATTGAACGATCGTACCGTTGAGGATGCCACGATCAACTATCTGCAAAAACTGGACGATATCGCCTTCCTGGAAGTCTGTGCCATCTACTATCAAACCGACATCTACACGATGCACGTCTTTGCCCGCACCAAAGGCGGCGATCCAGCAGTGTATTACTACCGTCGATTTGAGCAAGAACGCACTTGGACCCCCTGGGAAAAAGTCGATCTAGATATCAGCAGCGATCATCTACTGACCTTTGTCCGTAATAGTCGTCTGTACCTCGCGTGGGCTGTGTTTACGGAAGAAGCGAATATGGAGCAAAACATTAAAACGCCGAAACCTAGTGAAGTTGAAAGTGCCCCACCTGGCGGAAATGAAGTCGAAAAGACTCAGAAAAAATGGAAGATTCAACTAGCAATCAGTGAATTCTCTGGCAAAAAGTGGTTGCCCAAGAAAATCTCAAAGGAAGGGCTGACTACCTCCAATTTCTACGAGGTTCTGCCTGCGAAAGAAGATTTTCGCTTTACAGTATTGAATTTAGGACAAGCGGGTTATACCGTCACTTGCACATTTGTAGACAGCGGCAAAGTGACCGTAAATAGTTCACCTTCCAATAACACTCGCTATCTCGGCACATTTTCCTTGACTGGTTGCAAAGGTTATCCTGAACCGATTCAAGGAGGCAGTTCCTTCTCTGGATTCCAATTTCTGCCACAGTTCAAAGATACCGCATTCAAAAATCTAAGGTATCGCGAGATGGATCAAGTTCCACTCAATGATTTGTCAATTCTATCAATCTTCAATCTGTCTCAGTTTCAAACTATTCTGCAAGAAACTCCCGGCATCTTTAAGATTACCCACCCTCTACAGATGTCGCTGATTGATTATCTTCTGCTCTTGTTGCAGATTCTATTTGTTCAGCAGCAATCCTATCAGGCTCTTGCCTATGAGAGAAAACAAGGATTTTACATTCCCCTGGGCACCTTTATGCCTCACTTCTTCGAGGATGGCAATCGGGGATATGTTATTGTTCCGGGTTTTTATCAAGCGCGTAAACAAGACGAGGGCGAGCAGACCATTCAAAAGACGTTCTCAGATATCCTGAAATTTTTGGAGGATATGCTTGCCCTAATCCAGAAGTATTGGCAGAAGTTGCCCACTGAATTCGGGGGCAATTTCTCAAATATGCTGGCAGCACTGATTAAAGACACTGAGTATAGCCGTTTAACCGAGGAATGGAAGGTTTATCAAACCCTGACCTATGGTTTGAAGTTTAACAATTTCTACCATCCTCTGGCTTGCTACCTGCGATCGACTTTATATCGAGATGGCATCCCTGCGTTGATGCAGCGAGATACCCAATTGCATCGTACTGATTTTAAGTTTGGTGCCGATACGACTTACAAACCCGATATTCCCGATGTCTACAAGCCGACCACCAGCGTTGTGCAACCCTATCCGATCGAGGATTTAGACTTTAACCAGGATGGCAGCTACGCAGGCTATAACTGGGAACTGTTCTTTCACCTGCCATTCCTGGTTGCCACCAAACTGAACCAGAATCAGCGCTTTGAAGAAGCCATGAATTGGTTTCACTATATCTTCAATCCGATTGGGGCTTACGAAGGCACAGCCCCACAGAAGTATTGGGTGACCAAACCGTTCTTCTTGCGAACCACCATTGACTATGTGGAACAACGGATTGATACGTTGTTGAATACTGTTGCTAGTGATCCATCCGGTGCCACAATTACAGAGCTGAAGTTTGCGATCGAACAATGGCGGTCTAAGCCTTTCCAACCCCATGTGATCGCGCGATCGCGCCCTGTTGCCTATCAAAAGGTCATCTTGATGAAATACATCGATAACCTGATCGATTGGGGCGATAACCTCTTCCGGCAGGACACGATGGAATCGGTGAACCAGGCAACCCAAATGTATATTCTGGCAGATAAGTTGCTGGGACCGAAACCCCGCATCATTCCCCCAGTCGTAAAACCACCCTACGAAACCTACAACCAGCTTGAAGCAAAACTGGATCTGTTCAGCAATGCGCTGTTGTCGCTGGAAAACTTGATTCCAGACTTAAATCTATTGCCCCACAAAGGTGCTGAACTACCTACCTCGCCTATTACCCTTTCTAGTCTCTATTTCTGTATTCCTCAGAATGAGAAACTTCTGGAATATTGGGACAGGGTTGGCGATCGCCTATTTAAGATCCGGCATTGCCAAAATATTGATGGCGTTGAGCGCATCCTGGCTTTGTTTGCACCCCCGATCGATCCAGGCGCGTTGGTTAGAGCTGCCGCTGCTGGTTTAGATATTTCAGCAGTAATCAGCGGCCTCAATGCGCCCCTACCTTTCTATCGCTTCAACGTGATGTCACAGAAGGCAACAGAACTGATTCAGGAAGTACGATCGTTGGGAAGTGCTCTGCTGCAAGCCCTGGAGAAGAAAGATGCAGAAGCAATGGCATTACTGCGATCGGAGTTAGAATTGAAGGTCTTAAATGCTGTAAAAGCTGTAAAAGAAAAGCAGATTGAAGAAGCGAAAATGCAAATCGAAGCACTTAATAAATCAATGGAGGTGACTCAAGAAAAAATTCGTTACTATCGCTCTAGAGAGTTTATGAATACTGGAGAAACTGTTAGCTTTGCACTCACGACTAGTGCCTTAGTCGCTCAGGCTGCTGCAATGGCGTTGGACATCGTTGCTGGAGTTGCCCACGTTGTTCCAGATGTGCAAGCGGGTGCTTCAGGTTTTGGTGCTACACCCGTAGCCACTTTAAAATTTGGGGGCGTTAACGTTGGTAACTCAAGTAATTCTTGGGCTGATGTATCGAGAGCCATTTCAGGTCTATTACAAACAGGCTCTGGCATGGCTTCCACCTTAGCCAGCTATGAGCGCCGCAAGGAAGAATGGGTCTTCCAGGCAACGCTGGGTGATAAAGAATTAGAGCAATATAAATTGCCAGATGGAAAAGATGGCCCACAAATGATTGCGGCTCAGATTCGCTTAGATATTGCCATGAAAGATTTGCAGAACCACCTTTTGCAGATTGAGAATGCTCAGAAAACCGATGAATTCATGCGGGATAAGTTCACTAACGAAGAACTCTACGACTGGATGATTGGGCAAATCAGTTCAGTCTATTTCCGGGCATACCAACTCGCCTACGATGTGGCGAAAAAAACAGAACGCTGCTTCCAGCACGAATTAGGCTCCAATACTTCTTTTTTACAGTTTGGCTACTGGGATAGCCTCAAGAAAGGTTTGATGGCTGCGGATCATCTCTATCACGACCTCAAACGCATGGAAGTTGCTTACCTCGATCAGAATAAACGAGAGTATGAACTCACGAAACACATTTCTCTAGCAATGCTCGATCCAATGGCGCTAGTCCAACTCAAAAACACGGGCAAATGTCTGATTAATCTGCCAGAAGCCCTATTCAATTTAGATCATCCCGGTCACTACATGCGTCGAATCAAGTCAGTCAGCCTGTCGATTCCCTGTGTAGTAGGACCTTACACTTCTGTGAATTGTAAATTGTCCCTAGTCAGCAATAAATACCGTAAAAATGCAACCCCCAAACCAGGGGCAACAACTGACAAGGAGAAGTACAGCGAAACGAGTGGGAACGACGATCGCTTTGTCTACAACATCGGCACGATCCAATCAATTGCCACCAGCACAGCTCAAAACGATAGCGGGGTGTTTGAACTCAACTTCCGCGATGAGCGATACTTGCCCTTTGAAGGAACGGGTGCCATCAGTACTTGGCAGCTAGAAATGCCCAAAGCTTTCCAGCAGTTCGATTTCAACACCATTTCAGATGTCATTATGCATCTAAAGTACACTGCCCGTGATGGTGGCAGTAGCTTCAAAACTTTAGCTGAAAACGTTTTGAAGGATCTGCTGAATGAAATGGTACTTGAAGCCAGTAGAACAGGGCTTTATATTGCCTTCAACCTTAAGCACGATATGCCCAATGAATGGCATAAGTTGAAACAGGCTAACAGTACCTCCATCAACCTTCCGAAGGAACGCCTACCGTTTTATGTTCAAGATCGCACTCCTGCAATTACTGAGACCATCTGGTTGGCTCGTATCAAAGGCAATCCTGCTACCTTTGTGATGAACTTGAATGGCAGTTCTTTCAATCTCAATCGTGACTCTAGTCTCAATAACTTGTGTAAGGGTTCTTCTACTCCAATCACTCTAGGAACTGATTTCTCCCTATCAACATCTGATGCAACTAACCTTGAAGATATCTGGCTAATTTGCCATTACTCAATTACCTCAACCTGATTTTACCTCCATCGAAATTCACGGAAAAACCTTCAGAGGTTACTCACTCGGGAAAACGACTATGCATAACCAGAAAGCTGCTATCCCAGCGATCTGCGCCTACGCGGATGACTCGACTGAGCTAGCTGAAGTCAGGTCAATCGCCCTTCTCACCTCTCCCACTCTCCCGTAGAGCCAAACTGCCGCTGAATAGCTGACAACCCATCCCGACCTGGAAAGTTCCTTGAATCTGGTGTTGCAAGGTCGAATCATTCCTCAGAAAACTGGAGAATGGGTGGCGATCGCCGTAGAACAACCCCACTGCACCCGACCGCTGAGAATTAATCTACGAGAGTTTGAGATGGTCTGCGGCGGGTGATTGGGAACGTTAATCGGCTAGTTGCATCGTGCTCAGCAACCGCATCGCCATCCGAAAGAAAAAGCCACCCAATAGCGCGATCGCCAGCAGACCATACCGAGTGCCCTTTCAACCAATCGTGGAACCAAGAATCCAACAATCCGCGCTTTGCATAGGCAAGCCAACGCCTTGCCCGACTCGTAACTAAGCGTCCCCTTCAAACCCCATGAGGTGATGTGGATTTGGGTGCAATCGATTCGAGTGATGGGGTAGAACTCGCGTTTGTGACGGTTGCGATCGCAAAAGCCATTCCTGAGTCCTCATTTGTTATGTTGGCGATCGCAAAAGCTATTTCTGAGTCCTCATTTGTTATTTTCGAGTCCTCATTTGTTATTTCAGCGATCGCAAAAACCATTTCGGTAGCCTCATTTGTTATTTTCGAGTCCTCATTTGTTATTTCAGCGATCGCAAAAACCATTTCGGCGATCGCCGAAATGGTCTCGGAGTATCCATTTGCCATTTCGGCGATCGCCATGATTGATTTTGCTGCTCTCAAAACAACCGATTAACCCAATGTATCAGTAGAACCACAGATAGATTGACAATCATTGGATGCCACAGTCGATTAAATCCACAAAATTACTCAACCTAAACAAACACACACTCCACTATCTTGAGAAAACCTTATTAGGGAATCATCTACATGTCTTTCAAAACACGCGGTTCTAACGCACTAGAAAAAGCTCAACGTCGTCTGGCTCTGCTCAAATCAATTGACGAGAATCTAGATCTGGGACACGGACTCA
>JBBSCL010000007.1:0-19090 GCA_038250345.1 Leptolyngbyales cyanobacterium | reverse complement strand
GCGCTGCGATCGCTGGTTGAGCGCTATGGTTGCATCGTCGGCTACCCTGACAAAACCTTTCGCGGCGATCGTCCAATCACTCGCTATGAATTTGCCGCCGGGTTAAACGCCTGCTTAAACAAGATCCAAGAGTTGTTAGCAGCGATCGGTGGCGATCGCGTCACCCAAGCAGACCTAGACACCCTCAAGCGACTGCAAGAGGACTTTGCCGCTGAACTTGCCACCCTCAAAGGTTGGGTAGAGGCGCTAGATATTCGCACGACGCAGTTAGAGAAACAGCAGTTTTCCACTACCGCAGTGTTGCGCGGACAAGCGATATTTGGTTTGGCAACTGCCGCAGGCGGCGATCCACCGGGGCAAGGCGAAACCAACACGGTATTCACTAACCTGTTGCAGTTGCAGTTAACTTCCTCGTTCACGGGGCGCGATTTGTTGCGGGTGGGCTTTGCCGCAGCTAACTTTGGCAATGAGGGGTTTGCCGGGTTTGCATCGCTCAACACCTACATGGCGCTGCTATCCTATCAGGCAGATTTGAACAGTCGCTTTGAGTTGAGTTCCCTAGACTACCGCTTTGCCGTGGGCGATCGCCTAGTGCTGACCATACAACCCGTTGGTTTCAGCCTCTATAGCGTCCTCAGCCCCAACAGTTCCTACTTAGATAGCGGCACAGGTGCAGTTTCTCGCTTTGCCGCACTCAACCCGGTCTTGCGAATTGGCAACCTGGATGCCGGAGTGGGGTTCGACTGGCTGTTCTCCGATCGCTGGCGGTTACAGGGTGCCTATGGCGCTCGGACTGCGAACAGCCCAGAGGTCGGCGTGTTTGGCTCCGGACATCAGGCGTTTGGCTTGCAGTTGCTCCATCGTCCTAACCGCAACGTCACCTTAGGATTTGCCTATGTCAATTCTTTTTCGGTTGATGGACGGCTGGATACCTTCACGGGTAGCGCCAATGCCGACCTGTCCGGTGGCTTCAACGAACCCGCAAAAATTCATGCCCTGGCGGCTTCCTTGCGCTGGCGGTTGTCTCCCAAGTTGACGCTCGGCTTGTGGGGCGGCGCAACGTTGACGGATGGGACGTTTGGTAAAGTGTTCGATGCCATTTTCGATCGCAACATCGATCTAAAAGATTTTGGGGCTGTCACCCTGTCCACCACTTACCTGCTCTCCCTCGGCATAGATGACCCGTTTGGACGCAAAGGTGATCAACTGGCTATTATGGTTGGGCAACCGCCTAAACTCCAAGCGGGAGTGCTAATCGAGCGGGCGGATGAGGGCAACTCGTTTCACTTCGAGTCATTTTACCGATTTCGACTCACGGATCAAATCTCCGTTAGTCCAGGCTTTTTCTACGTCACCAATCCGGGACAAATCAGCCGCAACAACGATATTTTCATCGGCACGGTTCGAGCCACGTTCAACTTCTAATCATCCCCCCTGAAGCCACTATGCTGTCTATCTTAAAATTCTGCTTTTCCCTTCGGTTGGTTTATCTAAGTCTGATTAGTTTAGGGGTGATGGTGGCGATCCCTGCCCACGCGCAACAGATTACGCAAGCAACCATCGTCGAAATTCTGGATGGTGATCAGGTTTATATTCAAGACCGCAAAGTTCGTGAGCAAGCGGTGGCGAAGTTGGGCGAACAGGTGCGAACCCAACAGGCACGGGCAGGGCTACGCTTCAACATCGGCGCGGGAATCCGGCTGGGGCGCAACTCATCGGTGGTGGTGGGCGGCGGCTGTATTCGGCTCAACCGGGGCACGGTTTTGGTGGCAGGGGCAACGGCAGGCAATCGCGGCTGTTTGCGATCGGTGGTGGCGGCTACACGAGGCACGGTTTACATCATGGAACTGGAGGATAGCGGACAGGGACGCATCACCGTTTTGGAAGGCGCGATCGAGGTTTCCAATCCTGAACGACCCGAAATACAACAGATGGCGCTAGCAGCCGGACAAGCGGTGGATACCGCGATTAGCGGCGATGTTGGCGCTCCGTTCCAGGTGCCCCAAGATCAATTAAATAAGCTGGCTGCACCGTTGCTTGAAGGATTTCAACAGTCCTTGCCCGATTTAGAGAAGATCGCGATCGCCCGACGAGATCGAGGCTTTGCCAGTACCTTTTTGCAAGAAGCGATCGGCGGCGGTGACTTCGATCCCCAGAAAGGTCGAGAATCAACAGATTTTACAGGCGATTCAATTTTCGGCACTTTTGTTCGCGACAGAACGAATACAAACATCGGAACCTTCACACCTACCGGAACTACCCTTCAGATTCCTATCTCGGTCAACTTTGAGAATCGCACCGTTGCGATCAATGGCTTTAGCGGCGTTGCCAGTTCGTTAGGCTTAAGCGGCAACAATGCCACTGGAACTGTAATTCTAAATAACAGCCAAACTTTCACTATTCCTGGAATTTCAGTTGCACAGCCGATTCAAGCAGTGCGAATTGAGGTGTTTGATGTTGGATTTGAAAACCCCAAACCGGGTCAAATCTATCAGGGCAGTTTGTCGATTGGGCGGATTCGCGATCGCTAGCTAGTCGCTAACCAATCGTGTTGACCTTACACGTGTTGATCCAAATATTTCTGGGTTTCCTCTAGCACCTGCTGATACAGCGTACTGTCATCTCCCTTTAACCCGATGATGCCAAACAGTCTTAGGGGTTCATCTCGTCCTCGGAGTTGATGTTCGCCCAAGTCAATCCCGTCTACTTCCTCTGACACCAGGCTATAGACTGATTCAGTCACCAAAATATCGGTTCCCAGTTGTTTGGTCAGTCCTTCTACGCGGCTGGCAACATTCACCGTATCGCCAATCACACCATACTCGCGCCGTTCGAGCGCCCCTAAATCTCCGGCAATCACTGTGCCATAGCTGATGCCGATGCCATTGAAGAAGGGCACGAGTCCCTCTTTGTGAAACTGCGATCGCAGATCCGCCAGCGCCTGCCGCATTCCCAATGCTGCCCGAATTGCATTCAAAGCATCTTGCTGTTCTCCTTGCGGCACCGGAAAGCCAAACTCTGCCATCACCGCATCGCCAATAAATTTATCGACGGTGCCGCCTTCTTGCAAAATCACCTCTACCATGACGCTGAAATAGCGGTTCAGTTGGGCGATTAACTGCTCCGGCGGCAGTTTGTAAGACAGGCTAGTAAAGCCACGAATATCGGCAAACAAGACTGCTGCTTTCAGGGTTTTTCCAGCAGCCATCGCTTCGGGTCGCCTCAAGATTTCTTCCACAATCGGCGCGGCGATGTATCGTTCTAGGGTTCGGCGCAAGCGCAGCGTTTCAATCCGATCGCTGACAAACCCAACGGTGAAAGTCGAGAACGCACTCAACACCATGACGATGAAGGGGACGGCAGTCGGCAAAATCCAATAGCCATAGGTGAAAGCTAGGTAGGCAAACCCAACCCAAGCGATCGCCGCCCCACAGCCTACCAATAGTTGCCAAACAGGGCGCTGGGCAAGTCTCAGCAGGATTACACCTAACCCAGCGACCAACCCAGCCACCAGTGTCGCTGCTGCCCAAGGATTGGGAAAGACTTGGGCGATCGCCCGCCCTTCTAGCAGGGTGGCGATCGCGTTGGCGTGAAGTTCCACTCCGGGTAGGCGATCGTCAAAGGGGGTGCGAAACAAATCCTGTTCAGACACATTTCCCGCCGTGCCAATCAACACGACCTTGTTTTTGAACGTCTGATTTTTCTGAAACACCTGCTGCCAGTCGGTCGCCAGCAATTGCCAAAATGGGATGTGTGTGATCGTGTTAGTGCCACCGTAAAAATAGATGCGATCGCCCTTGGGTGGGGGATAGGTCAAGTTAGCCGCTTGCAGCGTTGCCTCTGCAAATGACGGCACACTTTTTAGATTTAAGGGACGAAGCACCTCCTCTTGATAAGCGCTGCCCAACCGACGCACCAACCCATCGGCTTCTGGCTTCAAAAAGTTTACCAATCCCAGTCGCACTGAAGGAGACAAGAGCGCTGGGGTCGGCTGCATGAAATCTACTGTTCCCTGTGCGTCTTCAGGGTAGGAAGCGGCTAACGTAATTTTCTCCGGATACTGTAAGAGCGCCTGACGAAATCCCTCGTCGTCCACTGCTCCAAACCGGCTCTGGGAATCAAATAATAAATCGATCGAAACCGATCGCGCTCCCGCCTTCATTAAATAGTTGATCGCCTCAGCGTATGCCTCACGCCGCCAAGGAAACCCACCACCCAACAAACGTACAAGTTTCTGATTTTTCTTATCATCTTCATAGGTTCGAGCAGCCGACAACGACGCATCATCGATCGCCACAATCACCAGTTGGTCGGGCGGTGATACGGTTCCCCGCAGTTCAAAAAACAGGGTTTGAACCTGCTGCTCCCATCGCTGCGTCCGGTTCCACTCAAATCCCGTTGCCAGAAAGCCTAGTGCGCTCAAGCTTCCCAGCATCGCTATACTCAGGCTTAATTCGCGGAATCGGGCGATCGACTTGGCAGCAAACAGGTGAGGGCGAGATCGCGGCATGACTATTTTTGATACCTACTACTGTAGAGAAAAAAGAATAAATATAGGACTTACGCACTCGCCCCCTAGATCCCCCAATTCTGGGGGACTTTGATCTCTAGCTCCCCCAGAATTGGGGGTTGGGGGGCAAATTTCGGTTGATTTGCGTAAGTCTTAAAATAGTTAGATGTCAAACCCAAAAGATACTTAACATTTGGCACTGCGACCCATCAAAAGTCACTCTACAGCAACATAACTTAAACCACTTGACTGTGATCCCCTAAATCAGCTTTGTCATAATTTTCTGACAATTGAATCTCAAAGTCTTCTAGCCAATCTGCGATCGCCAACAGCAATGCTATGATTTCGGAGGAATTCACTTGATTGAAAAGGGCTTAGTGTTCTATGGCTCAAGCGTCCGTTTCTCCAGTAGTGCTGGTCATTTTAGATGGCTGGGGATATCGTGAAGATGCGGATGGTAATGCTGTAGCCGCCGCTAAAACTCCCGTGATCGACAGCCTTTGGGCAGCCTACCCGCACACGACCATTCGCACGTCTGGCAAAGATGTTGGGTTGCCAGAGGGTCAAATGGGCAACTCCGAAGTAGGGCATCTAAATATTGGTGCCGGTCGAGTGGTGCCCCAAGAACTCGTACGAATTTCGGATGCCGTAGAAGATGGCACCCTGCTCAGCAATGCGGCACTGGTCAAGCTTTATCAAACCGTCAAGCAAAATAATAGCAAGCTGCACTTAATTGGTCTTTGCTCCGATGGCGGGGTGCATTCTCACCTGTCTCATCTTTTTGGTCTGGTGGATATGGCGAAGCAGCAGGCGATCGCAGATGTTTGCATTCATGTAATCACCGATGGGCGCGATACATTGCCCGATTCTGGCAAGAAATATGTGCAGCAAATCGTGGATTATATTGATACAGCCGGAGTTGGGCGCATCGTCACCCTCAGCGGTCGATATTATGCAATGGATCGAGATCATCGCTGGGATCGTGTGGAAAAAGCCTATAGCGTCATGACTCAGGATGGCGATGGAGATGGGCGATCGGTGTTAGAGGTAATGCAGGCTTCCTACGCTGCCGACATCAAGGATGAGTTTATTCTGCCGACTCGAATTGCACCCGGAGCCATTCAGCCAGGAGATGGCGTGGTGTTTTATAACTTCCGCCCCGATCGCGCCCGTCAACTCACCCAAGCATTGATCGATCCTAAGTTTGAAGGTTTTGAACGAGAACTGATTCAGCCGCTCGCCTTTGCCACCTTTACTCAATACGATCCCCACTTTCCGGTGCTGGTTGCCTTTGAGCCGCAAAATCTGAACAATATTTTGGGTCAAGTTATTTCTGAGCGTGGGCTACGCCAGTTCCGCGCTGCTGAAACTGAAAAATACGCTCACGTGACCTACTTTTTTAATGGCGGCATTGAAGATCCTTTTGTCGGAGAAGACCGGGAAATGGTGCCCAGCCCTCAAGTGGCAACCTACGATCGCGCTCCTGCGATGTCTGCGGCAGCATTGACGGATGTGGCGATCGCGGCAGTCGAAAAGCAGGTTTATTCAATGGTTGTGATCAACTATGCTAACGCCGATATGGTGGGGCACACTGGCAAAATGGATGCCACCGTTGAGGCATTGCAAGCGGTCGATCGCTGCCTCGGTCGCCTGCTAGAAAGCACTATCCGCGTCGGTGGAACTACTATTATCATTGCCGATCATGGGAATGCCGAGACGATGTGGGATCAAAACGGCAATCCTTGGACTGCCCATACGACCAATCCAGTGCCCTTCATCTTGGTAGAAGGAGAAGGGCGCAAGATTCCAGGGCATGGCACTGATGTTAGCCTGCGCGATGATGGTCGCCTCTCGGATATCGCCCCGACCATTCTGGAGATTTTGAAACTGCCTCAACCCCCCGAAATGACTGGACGATCAATGTTTGTGCCGCTTGAGTTTGGGCTAACCCCCAGTCGATCGCCCGTCAAATTAGTTCGCTAAACTCGAAGCAAAGGACGCTGAGCCGAACGCTGTCAAAATAGCTTGACTTTGGATTGAGCGATCGCCCAGTCTAAAGCTATTCTTACTCCTGCAAATAGCACGAAACTTTCCAGCAGCATCGCGAGGAGTGGCAAGGGTGCGACTCCACTTTGCCAGCCTAGATCCAACTGTGCCAATCCTCGCACCAACCCAAATGCGGCAACGGCTCCCGATTTTAGGTGAACGTTTTGATCGTGCCGAATCACATAGCGATAGGTGACCGCAAACAGAAAGCCAGACAGGATGGCAATGGCTCCACTAACTGCAAGGGTTACTTCAAGAGTCTCAGGCTGCAACGCCAATGGGCTAGTTGGAGTCAACATCCACGTGCGATTGATGACTGTGAATAGGGCGAATAGTATTCCGGCTGCGATCGCGCCGATTCCACCCGCTTTTAGTGATTCCCATCGCTCTATCCAACTGAGATCAGATCCTTCACTCTGTTTGATTTCGCGGACTGCTTCATTCACTTCAATCATTTCACGCCTCCAGACCCACTGTTCTTTTCTATCCTGCAATTAATCTACAGTTGTGGGGGATGTTTTGCTGTACTGCGATTCCCACTTTGAACTATGATCAGGTTTGAAGATGTTTCATCACAGTGTTTCACAGATTCCTATGGATATTTTGAGCTTGGGCTGGGTCGGTCTTTTGGTTATCTTTACTTTTTCAATTTCGTTGGTTGTTTGGGCACGCAATGGGTTTTGAAGTGACTTTGCCGTGTGATTAAGCCTAGATAGGCAAGAGTTTGAGTCCATATTCTTGATCTAAGAATCATTCAATGTAACTGTGGAATACCCTGTTTTTAGCGTTCTTATTTTAGCGGCGTTTGCCTTGTTGATTGTGGTCAGTGGTGGCGTAGCCTATCTGACTTTGGCAGAGTGGCGCGATTTGCGTCGGCGTGATTCAGAAGAACGTGCCAATCGACCTGCCCGCCGCAAAGGTTAGTCTAATCTCTAACCCTACATTTTAGCCCCTAATTTCTAGCCCCTCATCATGATTCAACAAGACAGTATTGCCGCCCACGGTGGACAATTGGTCGATCGCATTGCCACGACCGCTCAACGGCAAGAGTTTTTGGATAAAGCAGACCATCTGCCAGTGGTGCAAATCGATCAGCGCACCGTGTCAGATTTGGAGATGATCGCGATCGGGGGGTTCAGTCCGCTAACGGGCTTTATGGAAGAAGCCGACTACCTGTCTGTCGTCAACACCATGCGGCTAGCCAATGGCTTACCCTGGTCGATTCCGATTACGCTGTCGGTGGCTGAAGAAGTGGCGGCACCGTTGAAGTCAGGTAGTTTAGTGCGGTTGGATGACGCTCAAGGACGCTTTGTGGGGATGCTGCAACTAACGCAAAAATATAGCTACGACAAAAAGCACGAAGCGCTGCATGTTTATCGCACTAACGAAGAAAAACACCCTGGGGTGAATGTGGTCTATAACCAAGGCGCGGTGAATTTGGCAGGTTCGATTTGGCTGTTGCAGCGTGATCCGCATCCTAAGTTCCCGCCTTATCAGATTGATCCGGCTGAGTCGCGATCGCTGTTTCGTGAAAAAGGCTGGAAAACGATTGTGGGCTTTCAGACTCGCAACCCAATTCATCGCGCCCATGAATATATTATTAAGTGCGCGTTGGAAGTGGTAGATGGGCTGTTTCTGCATCCGCTGGTGGGTGCAACGAAGGAAGATGACATTCCAGCCGATGTGCGAATGCGCTGCTACGAAATCATGCTGGAACACTACTTTCCCAAAGACCGTGTGATTTTGGCAATTAACCCGGCTGCCATGCGCTACGCTGGACCCCGTGAAGCTATTTTTCACGCCTTAGTCCGAAAAAACTATGGCTGCACCCACTTTATTGTGGGGCGCGACCATGCAGGCGTGGGAGATTATTACGGCACCTACGATGCTCAATATATTTTTGATGAGTTTAAGCCTGAGGAATTGGGCATTTTGCCGCTGAGGTTTGAACACGCCTTCTATTGCACTCGCACTGAGGGCATGGCAACCACAAAAACTAGCCCTAGTCTGCCGGAAGAGCGAGTTCACTTATCGGGCACGAAGGTTCGTGAGATGCTGCGTCGGGGAGAACTGCCGCCACCGCAATTTTCTCGCCCCCAAGTCGCCGCAGAACTGGCACGAGCGATGAAAGTATTTACCCAAAATCAATACGAAATTTAGCGCCTATTGGTTAGGGTTGAGGGCATCTCAGCCAGGATCGCCAAGTTCAATACCATGCGCTTCCTGCTGAGAATATGCTTCAGGATGGACTAGAGTTAACCAGCCTTTGAGATTCGGCTTACTTGCAGATCATGAATTTTTTCGGCACAAACCATTTTTATCCAGTCTTGGCGATCTATTTTTTGCAGTTGGCACTCTGCCTCAATGCTTCGCAACAACTCTAATGGCAGGGCGATGTTAATCTGCTGCTTTGCTTGAAAGTGACCTGTGAAATGCTCAGAGACATCTGCTCCTAATTGAGCTTGCTGAGCAATTTCTTCAATATCTTTAATCTCTGTAGATTTGCTGCTCATAGTTTCTACGCTCCTGTTTTGTTGATCTCCAAGCCGTGACAACCCAAATGTATTCACCCACTTCATCTGCTCGATATTCAACAATGAATGTGGTTAATTTTCCATCTGCAAAACCGACGATTCGATATTGCTCTGGCACTTCAGAGCGCTGGTCTTCAAGGTAGGGAGCATAGAGCAAATCATTCAATTGATCAAAGTCAATATCACGGTCTGCTAAAACTCGCTGTTGTTTTACTTCATCCCACCGAATACGCATGGATATAGACGCAAGAAACTTTATGGAACTTGTTTCTAACTTATTTATGCTATCGTCTCTTCCTTCAAACTTAAAACATATCCACAATCTCTATTGCGTTACCGCTACTGTCAAGTTTCATAAAGACTTTTCCAGAAATTGGGTGGTGATCTCAGTGTTCAGAAGCCCCATCATGTCCATCGGGCTTGCGCCCTTGGCTAAAGATGCCTTGAAAAGCGGTTTGTTCAGCGATCGCTTTACCTTCGTTCAGCAAATAATCAAAAAACGTTTGGGCAATCAGCGACAATTGCTTGCCAGCGGGATAAATCACATACCAATACTCTTGAATTGGAAAGCCTTCCACATCCAAAATAGTAAGTTGGCTGTTTGTGCCTTCTAAGGCAAGCGTGTGTAGAGAAAGCACGGAAACGCCTAGCCCGCCCGCGATCGCTTGTTTGATCGCTTCGTTACTGCCCAAATCCAGCTTGACTTTTAAGGGCAACCCACTCTGATCAAACACTTTTTGAGTAGCTTTGCGCGTTCCAGAGCCGGGTTCTCGCATAATAAACAATTCCTCTGCCAATCGTTTCAGCGGGATATTTGCTTCCCTCGCTAAAGAATGATTTCGCCATGCCAGCACCACCAGCGGATTCTCTAAAAATGGATGAATCGCGACCTCTAAATCTTCTGGTGGCTGACTAAGAATATATAAGTCGTGGCGATTGTTTGCCAAACTATCGATCACATATTCGTGGTTCGTCACCGTTAGTGAGACATCAATCCCTGGATAGCGCTGACAAAAGGGTCCCAAAAGCCGAGGAATCACATACTTTGCGGTGGTCACCACGGCTAGTTTCAGTGCCCCCTGCTTTAGACCTTTGATGTCCGCGATCGCCGTCTCAAACTGCGACATGCGATCAAAAATTTCCTGACAGGTTGT
This sequence comes from Leptolyngbyales cyanobacterium, assembly GCA_038250345.1. GTDB lineage: Bacteria > Cyanobacteriota > Cyanobacteriia > Leptolyngbyales > Leptolyngbyaceae > ULC077BIN1. The sequence goes on along the minus strand of JBBSCL010000007.1, from coordinate 8,846 downwards.
ATACAGTTCCTTGCCTGCATTCGTCAGATATAGCCGTTTACCCACTTGCTCAAATAAAGGCAACCCAACCGCTTTAGAGAGTTGTTTCACCTGCATTGAGACGGTCGGCTGTGTCAAAAATAGTTCCTCGGCAGCTCGCGTAAAGCTATTCTGGCGAGCGACTGCTTCAAAAACTTTAAGCTGATGGAGGGTTGCTTGCCTCAAGAGCGGATCTCCCAAATGATGGAACAATCATAGATTCGATTCGATTATTCTAATCGGAAACAATGATTTTTGTTTATGGACTTAAACGTTATCATAATTTTCAAGAGTCTATGCTCCCTTCCAAAACAGCGTTGCACAGATGGACATTTAGCAAAATTTCTGATAGTCCAAGGTTTTTCTGAAAAAACCAAATTATGCTAATTTCTGTTACGTGCAACGCTTATTTAAACTTTTTGGGTCTAGTGCCAATAAACTTTAACAATGTGATTTCTAATCGAAGTTAAGTTGTTAACCTAATCTATCGTCAAGAATTTATATTTTGTCGCGATCGCGCAAATCTATTTCTTGATCTAAAAGATTGGAATAAACTGATAAAATCCCTTTTTCTCCCTGTTCCCTACTCCCTGTTTTCTATGCCCGATATTGTTGATATTGCAGTAGGCGCTGGATCGTTCACCACACTAGTCGCTGCCGTCCAAGCCGCAGGATTAGTTGAAACGCTCAAAAGTCCTGGACCTTTTACAGTGTTTGCGCCCAATGATGATGCCTTTGCTAAACTTCCACCTGGAACTATTCAAACCTTAGTTCAAAATATTCCTCAGCTTGCCCGTATTCTGACGTTTCATGTTGTTTCAGGAAAGTTAACCAAAGCTGATCTAGCTCAATTGGGCACTGTCACTTCGGTCGAAGGATCGGTCATTCCGATTGACTGCTCAGATGCTTTTGAAGTGAAGAATGCAACTGTTTTAGCAGCAGATATAGAAGCAGATAACGGCATCATTCATGTGATCGATACTGTTATTTTGATGGGATAGTTTGGCTGTCTTGAATCCGTTGAATAATCGTCTTTACTAATAAAAAGACTCAAATTAGAATGTAGATTTCATCCAAACAAACCAATGGTTAAAAGTAAACTCTTATTTCTTCTTAGAGCTGAAATAAAGCTTATTTTTACGTTGAATAAATTCTAAAACGCCTTGATTAGGATCGGGTAGAGAAATCATTTTCCTATGAATAGAGTTCAACCTATAGATTTATTAAAGTTTTTTCAATAGGCAACAGGCAACGTAAATAGGCAAAATTCATAACAACTATCATGGATTTTGATATTTGTTTGAGTTCCCGCTGTAGCAGCAAACAGAGCCATCTGGTTTTATCATAAACCGGATAAGCATATTCACTTTTAGGCATCGATTGTGCTACATAGTAATTAAGTTGAAGATTGAAAAAACTAAATACTTTGCTTGGCTGTGTGGCTAGGTCTTTCGCTTTTCTAAGTCGCTAGTTTTTCATAACTAAAATTTTGATTCTAATAAAGGTGGTTGGATGGCTCCTCTGCTCGTTCAAAATATTTGGCTAGTGCCTGTTTACTCACTCATTGGTGCGGCACTATCGGTGATCTGGTTTCCTTCGATTACTCGACGTACTGGTCCTCGCCCCGCTGGCTACATTAATGCGGGGATGACCTTACTTTCGTTTGTTCATGCGCTTTTGGCGTTGCCATTAACCTGGAATCAGCCTCCCTATGAAGTGTCTTTTGAATGGCTAAATGTGGCTGGGCTAAATTTGACGCTTCCAGTGCAGGTTTCATCGCTTACCGTTGGCGCGATCGCTCTCATTTCCGGGCTGAATTTGCTCGCGCAGATCTTTGCGATCGGCTACATGGAAATGGATTGGGGCTGGGCGCGCTTCTATTCGTTGTTGGCGCTATTTGAAGCGGGGATGACGGCGCTTGTTCTATGCAACTCTCTGTTTTTCAGTTACATGATTATGGAAGTATTAACTCTGGCAACCTATCTTTTGCTGGGTTTCTGGTTTAATCAATCGCTTGTTGTCACCGGGGCGCGCGATGCTTTCCTCACCAAACGGATCGGTGACTTGTTTCTGCTGATGGCGGTGCTGGCGATTTATCCGCTAACAGGCACCTGGAATTTTTCTGAGATGGCTTTGTGGGCAACCACTGCGGAGGTTGATCCGACTGTGATCACCTTAATTGGATTAGGGTTAATTGCAGGTCCAATGGGGAAATGCGCCCAGTTTCCGCTGCACCTATGGCTAGATGAGGCAATGGAAGGTCCGATTCCTTCAACAATCCTGCGGAACTCGGTGGTGGTTGCCACTGGAGCCTGGGTTTTGGTGAAGCTGGAGCCGATCCTGGCGCTGTCGCCCTTTGTCCTTTCTACGACAATTTTCATTGGGGCAGTCACGGCAGTCGGGGGTTCTTTGATCGCACTGGCGCAAATTGATGTCAAGCGAACCCTATCCTATTTAGTCAGCGCCTACATGGGGATTGTGTTTATCGCGGTGGGAGCCGGACAAACGCAAGCCGCCCTGATGCTTGTGTTTACTCATGCAATTTCTATGGCGCTGCTGATTATGAGCATTGGCGGCATTATTTGGAATAGCATTACCCAAAATGTGACGCAGTTGGGGGGCTTGTGGTCGCGTCGTCCTATGTCTGGGTTGGCATTTATTGTAGGAACAGTGGGACTGATTGCATTTCCGCCATTTGGCAGCTTTTGGGCGCTTTTAGAGTTGGTCGATGGGCTGCGAGAAACTCACCCTTGGTTGGTGGGTGTGCTGCTACTGGTAAATGTTTTGACGGCTTTTGGGTTAACACGGGTGTTTTGCCTGCTCTTTGGCGGAGAAGCAAAACCGATGGCACAGCGATCGCCCGAAGTTCACTGGCCCATGATGTTGCCCATGATGGTTCTGCTGGGTTTCACGTTGCATGTGCCCTTGGTATTGCAAGCCTGCGACCTTTTGCCAAACTGGATAGCAATAGATATGAGCATGGCGCTGCTGCTAGTTGGGTCTAGCATTTTGGGCGGCAGTCTCAGCGCGTTGGTCTATCTAGGAAATGCCATTCCTAAACCTGTTCGCTTTCCAGTGCAATCTTTACAAAATCTTGTGGCTTACGACTTTTATACACCCACGCTATATCGCTCTAGCTTTGTGTTTGGAGTCGATCTGATTTCTCGGATAACCGCTTGGATCGATAAATATTTAGTGGATGGGGTGGTGAATTTGTTTGGTTCTGTCACTATTTTTAGTGGACAAAATCTGAAATACAGCACCTCTGGACAGTCGCAGTCTTACGCCCTCACTATTTTATTTGGAGTGGTGTTGCTCGGATTCTTCCTATGCTTTCCGTTCTTAACCAATATGGCATTGGTATTTGCGGCAAATTTCATGCATCAAACCGTTGGTTAGCATCCCTCTAGATCTTTATTACTGCTGTTTAAATCTATGCTTAGTACCTTAATTTGGCTGCCTTTGCTCGGCGCTGCTGTGATGGGTTTCTTGCCGGGAACGATCGCTGCCAGTCAATTTCGTTTAGGCGCGATCGCGATCGCCAGCGTACTTTTGGTATGGACGGCGGCTTTGTTTACCCAGTTCGATATTTCCACCGCCACCATGCAGATGCAGGAATATCTGTCCTGGATTCCCACCTTGGGCATTAACTATTCCTTATCGATTGATGGCTTATCGCTGCCTTTAGTGATGTTGAGTAATTTTCTCACCTTGGGTGTGATCTACAGCGCGGAGTCTTTAGTCGCCCAAGGTCAGGTGATGCAGCGTCCTCGCCTGTTCTACTCTTTGGTCTTTTTGATCAATGCAGGCATGGCTGGAGCCTTAATGGCACAAAACCTGCTGATGTTCTTTTTGTTTTACGAGTTGGAGCTAATTCCGTTTTATCTGTTGATCGTGATTTGGGGCGGAACCAAACGCGAGTATGCCGGAATGAAGTTTTTGATCTATACGGCAACCTCTGGCATTCTAATTCTGGCGGCATTCTTGGCAACGGTCTGGCTGTCTGGTTCGGGTAGTTTTGATTACAATGCCATTTCCACGGCTGATTTGCCCCAGCGAACCCAGTTGATTTTGCTAACTCTGTTGCTGATTGGCTTTGGCATTAAAATCCCCCTAATTCCGCTGCATACTTGGCTACCCGATGCCTATGTGGAAGCTTCCACTCCCACCGCCATTTTGCTCGGTGGTGTACTGGCAAAGCTGGGAACCTATGGGTTAGTCCGATTTGGCATTGGCTTATTTCCTGAAACCTGGTCGTTAGTCACCCCCGCGTTGTCTTGGCTGGCGGCAAGTTGTGTGATCTATGGGGCATTGGCGGCGATCTCCCAAAAAGATATTAAGCGTATGGTTGCCTACAGCTCCATCGGACACATGGGCTATGTGATGCTGGGAATGGCAGCTCTGACTCCGTTGAGTATGGTCGGTGCCGTCTCGCAAATGGTTAGCCATGGGTTGATTCTGGCGCTGCTGTTTTACATTGTGGGTGTGATTGAAGTGAAAGTGGGCACCCGTGACCTAGATGTGTTGAATGGGTTACTCAACCCAATCCGAGGATTGCCGCTAACCAGTTCTCTGTTGATATTGGCAGGCATGGCAAGCGCAGCGATTCCGGGACTGGTCGGGTTTATTGCGGAGTTCTTGGTGTTCCAAGGGAGCTTTACGACTTTTCCGCTGCCAACCCTGTTGTGCGTGGCTGGGACAGGATTGACCGCCGTTTATTTTGTCATTTTGCTAAACCGGACTTGTTTCGGTCGCCTAGACAATAAAACAGCTTACTATCCCCGCGTCACCTGGAAAGAACAGACTCCCGCTTTGATTTTGACTGGGTTAATCGTGTTCTTGGGCGTTCAGCCTACTTGGTTAGTGCGGTGGAGTGAAACAACAACGGCAGCTTTAGTAGCAGCGGCTCCAATCAATCGCTCGATCTCGATCAATCAACCTGCGATTTCGCAAAGCGTCTCCTTCACGGCGATCGCCCAACCTTTAGACAATGCTGCTCGTTGATGAACTTCGGAACTTCGGCAAGCATCTAATTAGGTGTCAGAGCTTGTCGTTTGCCCAATGCGAACCTTGGAGATCAGTCATGGAAAATCTAACTCAACCCGATACCCAACGATTGAAACAACCCCGCAAAAAAACGCCTGCCCAAGGGCTTTGGTCGATTCATTGGTGGATGGCGGCTATTTATTTGCTGCTGTTTGCGGGCGGTAGTTTTATGTCTGAACTGCCAAGAGAAGCGACCTATCGGGGAGCGTTGTATGATTTGCACAAATCTCTGGGCGTAGTCACGATGGGGTTGCTCACGGCACGCATATTCTATCTGCTGCTGAAGTTGGGGAAGAAAAAACTAGCCAAACGTCCTTTACCAAATTGGGAGAGAGTTCAAGCGATCGCGCTACATACGTTGCTCTACCTATTTATGTTGATTGTGCCTGTGAGCGGTTGGTTTTTTTCCAACTCGTCTGATCGAGAGGTTGCTTTGTTTGGGCTAACTCTACCGCGATTGTTTCCACCCGATAAAGCTCTTGCAGAAGTGGGCAGAAACCTCCATTTTTGGCTGTCTTACTCTTTTCTGGCACTTGTTTTGCTCCATAGTTTAGATCAACGGAAGTTCCTACGGGCGACATGGCGGCGATCGCTGCAAGCCTTCCAAAAACGGTTCATTGCTTCCTAAAAGTTTTTTAAAACCCTATCCTTCATTTGCTGAAACCTGATGAACATGTCCGCCCCAACCACCAAAATTCCGCCTTCCAACCATCCACACGCTGACATCATTCATCGCCTCGAAGCCGGGGGGTCAATGCTGCCTGACACGCCAGAAAACTTGATGCAGATCATCGGCTTATACAAAGCCTATGCCGTCCCGATGGATTTCTATTGGCGAGATTTGCTCTACATCGGTGAGCAGGTTTTCTTAAATCCGTTTCCATTTTTCAAATACTTCATCTCAGATGAGTACATGGATCGGCACAACCACTATGCTGGAGATGACGCGGATCTGCGAATCTGGCGCGGGCAAGCCGACGCTCACCCCGAACTGCGAGAATTTATGAGCAGAGGGGAGCTGAAAATGAAGCTTCCTCGATTGGCGCATCACCTCTGGCACGATCGAGTCAACATGGAATTTGCTGAAGAGCTTGTGCGGGCGATGCTTTGGCATCGCGGCATGTTTGTACCCGTCAACCAGTTCGATCCGTTTTTGGACAGCGATGAGTATAAGGCAAACGCCGATCGAGCCATCAAAGCCTATTTCAAAGGCAATCCGGCAATGCTGGCGTTACACAAAGCGTTTCCTAATTTGTTTTTAGAGCAGTGTCGCCAATCGTCTTACTACGCTAACTTGGGGCTGTTTTGGGAGGTGATGGCTCCGGTGTTTTTTGAGATGTCCGATTTGTATGATGAGGGCAAAATGACTAGCGTGCCTCAAGCAATGGACTTTTTGGTGAATGGAATTTTTGCGATCGCCGGTCGTCCCATCTACCACCATGTCTACATTCGAGGCGAATGCTACGAAATCATTCCTAAGTCTAAGGGCTTTACCTGGCTCTACGAAGCGGCACTTCCCTATGTTGAAGCCGTATTTTATCGCACGGCACCTTTTCGAGGCACAAAGTCCTACAACGCTCAAGCAGGGCAAGTTCCCGACGACCAACAAGATTTTCACTACGGCGTACTCTATGCCGATAAGTTTCCGGTTGGGACGGCTGGCATTCCGCCTACTCTGTTAGCACAAGACATGCTGCACTTCTTACCCCAATATCTCGTGGATTATTATCGAGAGCATTGCCGGGGGGAAGACGATATGTTGATTCAGTTAATCATTAGCTTTCAGCGATCGATGTATTGCGTGACATCCGCCGTTATTCAAGCTTTGCGCGCTGCTTTACTGTATCCACTGGATGATCCCAATCCCAAGCATTTGATGGCAAACCGCAAATTTTTTGAAGCGCAAATGGATCGATTTATTCGTCCTGAAGCTCGTCTGAACGATGTTCAGACTTCAGACTATCGCTAAAACAAAGCATCTATAAACTCAACTATCCCAAAAAGGAGAGCAATCATTGCCCTCCTTTTTAAATGAACTGATCACTCAATTGTTGAGCGATTAAACATCAATGAAAATAGCATCAGCCGTAACGTTGTTCAAGGCTCCGCCAGAGACTTCCTTCAGTGTTATGTCTGGATCAATTACCATTAACTAGCTAGCCGGAATTAAACTTAAAACGCTCTAAGGTGTATCCACCGTAAAGACTCTGTGCTTCCATCCCCGCCATGATAGCAAGAGCTAAGTCGTATTCATCTTCAAACATTTGTCCTGCAAGCTCATGAGTTTTGAGTTGATGCCATTCATCCTCAATTCGATTCATCTGTGAGCAATACTGCGGCAAAAAGAATAGGAACAACCCCTGCTCCTGCCATCGTTGCCACTGTTGTTAGGTTAAGCCGCTGGTATGCGAAGAGCCATTGTCTTGGACGGTTACCGTCATCCGCCCGGTTTGGGTGAGAGTTGCCAACGCTTTATCTTAGTTTTAATTGCAGCCGCCTACTTATTGCTTTGGGTAGTGCCATCAAAGTCAGGCAGTGAGATATTTGCGTCGCCACCTTGAGACTGAAGTTTAATGATGACGTTGCTACTGCGGCTAACGGTCAGCTTGAAATAGTCAGCGGTGTCAGTGGCATCCAGAGAATAGCTGGCATCTTGGGCGCTGGAAAGTATTGTTTTGCCTGAGCTAGCCTTAATCCAGCGGGCATCAATGCCGTCGATCGCCCCTGCATTATCATCAAAAATAGTGCCTGTCAGCCATAGGTAGCCCTTCCTTTAGTAGTCTTTTATAACTGCGAAATTATCCTTCTCAGTTAGGTAGAATGAACCTGCACTTTGTGTAGAACTTTATATAAATTTTTTGTGAAGTGTCCAGATTTAGAATGACGTAATTTTGAAGGCAGTAGATTTTGAACGTGTCACCTTTAGCTAGCCTGATTTTAAGCAATGACGAGTGAAAAATGGACATCAAACTGTCATCAGTTATTTCCAACGCCGCTGTTTGTTTTTAAGTTGCATGACCATGAGTTGATCGACCAAGTGCTGTTTCGGGTGATTTCACAACAGCGATCGCTGGATACGAATGGGCAAGCCGTTTCTAATGTTTTAGGCTGGCATAGCCAAGGCAACTTGTTTGAGATAGATGAGGTGAAGCCATTTCGAGAATTAGTCGATTCGGCGATCGCTGACTCAGCGATCGCTATGGGATATGAGAACGTTCGCATCAAAGCAGCAAACTGCTGGGCAAACATTAACCCGAAACACGCTAGCAATAAAATCCATGACCACGCGAATTGTTTATTTAGTGGTGTTTACTATATTAAAGCGCCGAAAGAGTGCGGCAATTTGATGTTTTATGATCCTCGATCAGCGCGCACCTTTTATAAACCGATGGTGCAAAGTTATACCGCTTTTACGGCTGACGCGATCGCTCATATTGCGGAAGCAGGACTACTGCTGATTTTTCCAAGTTGGCTCAAGCATGGTGTAGAACCCAACATCAGCGATCAAGAACGGATCAGCGTTAGCTTTAATTACATTTTCGGCTAATTGAAAAACACATTAATGTATTGAATTAAAAGATCTCACATTCCACAAATTGAGTGAATTTTTAACAAAATGGGTAAGCTTGTTCAGCCTGATAAGACTTATACCGATTTAAACTGCGATCGCTACACGTTACCCCACCACCTTCTGCACATCCCCTTGGTAAGAGGATGTTGGTAGGGGTTTGATCTGTCGTCTTTTCAAATTAAATTGGTGTTAGTTTCGGACGATAGAGTAT